>JAILNQ010000007.1 GCA_024691425.1 Lachnospiraceae bacterium | reverse complement strand
GAATTCTTTGATGGAATTTCGGGTCTGGTTGGTTGTGCTGTTCAGTTTTCAAGGTTCCTTCCCGCCGAAAAATGCGCAAAAAATACACGCTTTTTCAAGCGGCTTTAATAATATATCATTGCAACTTTACGTTGTCAACGGATTTTTGAAAAATATTACACTAAAAAAATGCCCAGAAATAAAGCATTCCGGGCATTTTTGTTTCTGTCGGATCCAACTACAATATGCTGTATTTTTATCCGATGTCAAACACTAAACAATTATCACAGATCTACAAAGAACGGAGTCAGAAGAATGATGATCATGAATGCAGGACAGACATATTTTGTCATTACATCATAAAGACCTTTTGATCTGAACTTTTCTCCGTTCAGAGTTGTTTCATCTTCAATATATTTTGTTTTGACAACATATCCTATAAGTATGCAGGTCAGCAGCGCCACAATCGGCATCATTATGTTATTTGATATAAAGTCAAAGAAGTCAAGGATCTGATAACCGAAGATCGATACCTCGCTCCAGCTGCTGTATCCCAGAACCGACAGCATTCCCATGACAATCACAATAACAACACATACGATTGTCGATGCCACTCTTTGCAGTTTAAAACGTTCTGAAATTATAGACACCATAGTCTCAAGCAGCGATACCGAAGATGTGAGCGCCGCAAATGCCACAAGTACGAAAAACGCCGTTCCCACGATTCGTCCGCCGCTCATTGAATCAAATACTTTCGGAAGTGTTACGAACATAAGTCCGGGGCCTGCATTAAGCGCACTAGCATCTCCCCCGCTGAACACAAAAACACTAGGAACGATGATAAGGCCCGCGATGACAGCTATCAGAGTATCAAAAAAGCTTATCTGTCTAACCGATCCTTCTATAGAATCCTGTTTTCTCATATAAGATCCGTACGTTACCATGATACCCATTGCAAGTGACATTGAATAGAAGAGCTGGCCCATCGCCGCAACGATCGTCTTCAGCAGCTTAGCTACCGTGAACCCCTCGAAATTCGGAAGCACATAATACTTAAACCCATCCACAGCTCCGTTGAGCGTCATCGTATAGATTGCTATGCCCACGGAAAGAATGACCAGTATAGGCATCAGTATTTTGCTTACACTTTCAATTCCTTTCTGAACTCCGAGAATTACAACCGCAGCCGTCAGGGCGGCATAGATGATGAAGAAGATTGAAGGCTGTCCAGCCTGCGATATGAATCCTCCGAAATAATCGCTGTCAGTAGCCGCATCCGCATTTCCGCTCACAAAAACATAGAAATACTTGAGCACCCATCCTCCGATCACGCAATAATACGGCGTGATGATAAAAGGAACTGCCGCTGCTACAGGTCCGAGGAACCCGAACCTGCTATCCGCCTGCTTATATGCGCCTATAACACTCTTTCCCGTTCTGCGTCCGAGAGATATCTCGGTAACCATCAGTGAGAAGCCGAATGAAACAACAAGAATAATGTAAACAAGAAGGAAAATCCCTCCGCCGTACTTTGCCGCCAGATAAGGAAATCTCCATATGTTTCCGAGACCTATCGCAGATCCTGCAGCTGCCAGGATGAATCCTATCTTACTTCCAAATCCGTCTTTCTTTTCTTCCATGATAAACTATGCTCTCCCTTAATTATTTTTTACAGCAGCTTTATCATTTCGCTGCGTATATTATCATAGTGGTCATCCACTAGTCCGAAGTCTTTATTCTTGTATGTCCACAAAGCTCTTCCTATCCCGAACTTCTCAAAACTGTCATGTATATCCTTCATCCAGCGGACAGTATCCTCAGCAGGAGCCTGATCTATAACACCGTACTCGCCGCAGTACAAAGGAACATTTTTCTCCTCGGCGTATTCAACCGCTCCTCTGAAAAGCTTGTCAAAAAACGGTCCGCTTTCGTCAAGGACTTTATCGTATATGGCGCCCGCATGATCTTTTGAGAATTCATCGCTTTTCTGTCTCATAACTTCGAGCGGAGCAGGATATGATGCTTCAAAATCAGCCGGCATTTCGTCGATCCAGTATGCCTTCTGATGCGTGAAGCATAACGGTTCATAGCAGTGGAAATTATAAACCGTCTTCTCATCAACAGGAACCTTTATCCCTTTGACTGCAAAAACATTGTTGTAGTTCACTCCGCCGATGATGATATAAATATCGGGGACAATGGCGCGTACCCTGCTTTTCGCAGTTTCTGCGATCTCATTCCACTTCTGCTCGAAATCAGGATTGACTACTTCATTGAGCAGTTCGAACGCAAGCATATCCTTATGCTTCCCGAACCGCTCCGCAAACATTTCCCACGTCTCATAAAATGCTTCCTGGAGAATTTCATCCTTGAAGAACAGATCGGCGTCGGAAACTGCCTTTACGTCGAACATATATCCCTTTGCTTTATGGAGATCAAGAATCATATTAAGTCCGTATTTCCTGCACCAGCTGATGCAGTCCTCAATATGAGACATTCCCTCTTCATTCACGACATCAACTCCCGCTTCTTCTTTCATGAACACGTCATAATCCACCGGTACTCTTATATGGTCGAGTCCGAATGATGCAATTTTCTTGATATCGTCTTCCGTAACGAATCCGTCAAAGTGTTTTTTGTCATATGAAACACACTGTGAAAGCCATCCGCCTAGGTTGATACCCCTCTGGTATCCTTCAAATTTACGCATACTCATCTCCTTTTTTTAGTCCGGTGTCATTTATCGTTGCCGAGATATTTCTGTACATTATCATATGTAATAATACTATAAGGTCTGAAAACATATTTATCAAACGTCAGTTCAACGGACGGCGGGAAAGGCTCATCTCTTCCGAGTGCATACGCCATTTCCATGATCATCTCTCCCTGACCTTTTGAATCGCTGTAGACGCTTCCGTCCATCTTCATGGTCCTTATCTCTTCAAGCGCTTCTTCTGTTCCGTTTATTCCCACAACAAAAGGATCGAGCGTATATTCTTTTTCTTCGATCGCATCTATCGCCCCGAGCGCCATATCGTCATTGTTCGCAATGACCATTTCTATCTGGAACGGATATCTGTCAATAAGCTCGCTCATCTTCGTCCTTGCCTGATCCCTGTCCCAGTTGGCATATTCATCACCGAGTTTTTCAAGAGAAAATCCTGCGTTTATGATTTCCGACGTGCATACGTTCGTTCTTACGAGAGAATCCTGGTGGCCGGCCTCTCCTTCAAGTATAACATACTGAATCGTACCGTTTCCGTTAACATCTATCGATCTGAACTTTTCAGGATCAGAAAGAGCATCAATTATTATCTTTGCCTGCATCTCGCCTGACTGCCGTGCTATAGCTCCTACGTAATAAAGCTTGTCCCATCTTGAAAGGTCTTCCTCAACAGGTTCGCGGTTAAAGAAGATAACCGGAGTGTCGCTTGCCATCGCCTTATCGATTATCACCGTTGCATCGGTTCTGTCCACAAGATTGACGCAGAGCACATCATAGTTTCCGGAAATGAACTTCTGTGCCTGATCGTTCTGAGTCAGCTGGCTCTTCCTGGCTCCGACAATATCAAGAGTTATCCTGATATCGTCCTCTTTTTCTTTCTGTCTGCACCACTTTGTCATGTACTTCGTCATGGAATTGATGAACGTATCATATTCATCATATGTCAGAACAGCTATCTTGATCCCCTTCGGCGCAGAAGAGCTGCCTGAGCATCCCGAAAGAAGAACCGCTGCGATGACAAGTACGGATATATATTTAATTGACAAACGGGAACAATAATGTCTGATTGTCCTCATCGTACATATTCTCCTTCCTGACGATCCGATACTCAGCCTCTTTATCCGGATACTTCTTTTCTGCTTCCGACGGAGAAAGCGCATACATGGCGGAAAGATATCCGATGCTGAATTCATCTGAATATCCGAGCGCAATTATCTCTTTATTATATAGATTGTACACCGCCTTATTGGATGTTGATATCGAATATACTTTGCTCTTCTGATTCAGGTTCTCAAGGGCATCAAGCAACGCATCCGTGGTGGAATTATCAAACGTTACGATGACATCCGTCGCCTCGGAAACAAGCGCTCTCTGAATGAAAACCCTTTTATTGACTGTTTCCTCGTTTTCATTTCTTGACCAGTTGATCAGTTTTCCGATCTTTCCTTCTATCGCATCCCTGAGGCCTTTTTCCCGGAACGCCACACTGTCTATGTCAGCATTTTCGGATATTATCGCTACGGTCACAATATCGCTTTCATGTTCCGCTATCTCACTTCCGAGACTGTATCCGAGCTCATAATCATCAACGGAAATACATCTTCTTCCGCTTTCCGGCGATCCGTCCGATTCCGCAAAAACTACCGGGATCCTCAGTTTTTTTGAATCAATATACTCTTTTATCTCATTGCTGCATGGTGCGATAATAAGCGCATCCGCCCCGTCTTCGATCTCTCTTTCGATGATCTCCTTCTGTTCATTCACATCATCTTCAAGGAGAGTTGTCATCAGCACAAGGTCCGCTTCCTTTTCTTCACAGACAAGGCCAGCCCCTTCTCTCATGTTCTCCCATCTTTCAGAGTCATCTCCGTATGCTATGAACGAGACCTTTTTTCTTACCGTGCTTTTAGGGTTGCTCCAAATGTTCTGGGAGATTGCGGTAACAAGGAAGATCACGATGAGCACTACCATGGCGATAAGGCCTCTGCCGCCTTTTAAGTATTTCATCTGCCGCTCTCCTCCTTTCTGTATTCCTCTATCGGAACCTTAGGAAGGTGGATCGTCACCGTCGTTCCTTCATCAAGCTCACTCTCAACGATCAGCCCGTAGTCGCCCTTGAAATAAATCTGTATTCTCTGATTGACGTTCCATAAGCCGATACCCGAGCCCTTGCCGCGGCTTCTCGCCTTATCGGTAAGAAGCGTATCCAATGTCTCTTTCGGAATGCCCATTCCGTTATCCGAAACAGAAATGTATATATCTCCGTCTTTTTCATAACCGCGCAGTGTTATCTCGCCCTCTCCGTCCATATGCTCAACGCCATAGTAGATCGCATTCTCCAGGAGCGGCTGAACAATGAGTTTTATCGTTGCGCAGTTTTCTATTGCCGGATCTATATCTATGCTGGTCGAGAACTTGTTCTTGAACCTGACTTTCTGAATGCTCAGATAGTTTCTCGCATGTATTATTTCATCATGGATGGTGATGATATTGTTGCCCTTGCTGAGCGAGATCCGGAAAAGCTGCGCGAGCGCGGTAACCATTGAAATCGCATCCTTGTAGCGCTCTCCTTCGATCATCCAGACAACCGAGTCGAGCGTGTTATACAGGAAGTGGGGATTGATCTGGCTCTGGAGAGCGTCAAGCTCACTCTTTCTTTTTGCCTTCTGCTCCCTGACCATATCATCCGTCAGTTTCTTCATCTGACGTATCATGGATTTGATCGTTCTTCCAAGGTGCCTGATCTCATGCGAGCCGCCGATGTAAATATCATCCTCGTTCATGGCCGCTTCATTCAATGCGCCCTCTTCAAGATATGTTATGGATTCTTCAAGTCTTCTTATGGGGTCAGTGACAACATAGGAAATTATATTGTTTCCGAAAATGATCAGAAGCAGAACGAATATAGCGACCATGAGCAGATAGTTTCTCGTCTGGCCCATATCGATAGCAAGTTCGCTTAATGGCGTGACGCTTATGATCTTCCAGCCCGTGTACCCGACGGTTTTTATTACGACATCTCTTTCCTGTCCGTCAAATTTTTCAGAGAACGCACCGTCTTCATGCGCGGCGTGATCGATGTTGTTTTCTTTTACAAGTCCAGCATATATCGCCTTCTGCATCGGATGATAGATTATATCCCCTTCCGCGTCGCACAGATATACGAAGCCGACTCCACCGTCATTGACCTTATCAAACATCTGCTCTATACCGCTATAGTTCATGTCAACGAGCAGCACGCCGTTCCTTACGTTACCGAGATTGGTAAGCTCAACGCATCGGGAAAGCGATACAACCCAGAAATATCTGTAGCTGCTGTTGTCAAAAATATTCTGAACATGAGGAGCGGAAAAATGGATGTTCTCGATCTCATCAAAAGCATTCTGAAACCATTCCTGCTTTTTAAGATCGACACCCGATTTTCTTGAAGATACAGGAGAGGCGGCTATGATCGCACCGTCCTCCGTCGCACAGACTATGCTCGTAAGGTTGTCTTTGTTCGCCTCATAAAGCAGGTTCATTTCTTTGCTGATGCTCTCGTTCGTCAGATCCCTGTTCTTAATGACGCTATAGCACATCGTATCAGAAATGCTCATCATATTTCTGATATAAGAATTGAGGTTCCAGCTGACCTGGTCAACAATCTGGTCATTCTGCTTGATCGTATTTGTTCTTATCGTATTGATCGAACGGGTATAGAAAGCTATCGCCATTAACGCAATGCTTATTACCGAAATTGCCGTAAATGACAGAGAGATCGTCCACTGAAGGCTTCTTTTTTTGTATTCCTCTTTGATGAATCTGATCATAGCCCTCTATTGTCTGTATCTTGAAGGAGATATTCCAAAGTGCTTCTTAAAAACATAACTGAAATAGTTCGGTTCCTCGTATCCGACCATTCCAGCGATGATATAGCTCTTTTCGTCCGTCGTATCAAGAAGTCTCTGAGCCTCGTTCATGCGGACTTCCGTCAGATATGTAACAAAGCTCACGCCTGTTTCCTTTTTGAATACCGACGAGAAATATGATGTTCCCACTCCGAGATGAGAGCATATCTCATCAACCGAAAGTGTGCTCTCGCCATAGTGATCGCTGATGTACTGTTTCGCATCTTCTGCAAGCTTCTTCGTTGAGTTAAGCCTTCCGTTGCAGACCTTCTCCCAGAGTATGCCCGTAAGCTCGATAAGACGGTCCGCGAACTCATCCATCGACGAAAATCCTGCAAGCTCCTCATTCGTATTGATATTCCCGAATCCTGTCTCGCTTATGCTGAGGTTATGTCCTCTTGAAAGCCGCAGAAGTTCCACAACGAACTCGGCATAGAATATCTGCAGCTGATTCAGGTTGATGTTTGATTTCTTCAGTTTTTCAATGAAATTCCGGATTTCCTTCTCGAGCGTTTCTTTCGTACCGACCTTTACCTGCCTCATGATATGTCTTATCTGCTTTTCGCTGACATAGTCCTCGAGCGGGCACGAAGGCTCGACGTCATTGATGCATATCGCCTGATTTTCTCCGACGAAAATCCTGTGATGGAATGCATCCTTCGCCTCATTGAATGATATATGGATGCTTTCTGCGTTTCCATACACTCTTCCTATTCCCGCGCACACATTCGCATCAAGTGATTTGTGCGCTATCTTGCATATCCTGTCCATCTCCTCAACAAACGCTGCATACTGCTGTGTGCTCTTCAGCCTTGCAAGCACGCAGACCGTATCAAGATAAACGAACGCTTCAACCTGAAGGACATTCCTGAATCTCTCATTGACAAGCTGTTTCAGCGAAACCGCCATGAGGTTTTTATCAAGCTTTTCTTTATCATCCGATGATGTCGTTATCCGGAATGCTCCGGCACAGTAAAATGCCGATTCGATCTGAAGATCGAAGTCCTTCTGGTATCTTTCAAGGTCGAACTGAAGCTCTCTTCCTTCAAGAAGTCCGATGATCAGCTGTTCTTTCATCATCGGGCGGCTTTCTTCGTAATACTTGGACAGAAGCTCCACGTTACGTCTCTGCTTGATCTGCTCATCAAGCCGCATTTTTATCCTGATGAAAATCTCACGCAGCTCATCCGCATCGACCGGCTTCAGAATATATTCCTCAGCTTCGAGACGGATAGCTTCCTTTGCATACTCGAAATCATCATATCCGGAGAAGATCACGCTTCGAAGGTCAGGGATCTTCTCTTTGAGTTTTTTTAGAAGCGTAAGACCATCCATGAAAGGCATCTGTATATCAGTCATGACAACGTCAGGCTCGAAGCTTTCTGCAAGCTCCAGCGCTTCCTCGCCGTTTTCGGCAGTCCTTACAACAGAAAAACCGATTTCTTCCCAGTCTATTCTTTTTCTTATCGCTTCGCGGACTTCTTCTTCATCATCTACGAGCAGAACTTTGTAAAGATCCATATGAACTCCTTTGAATGTCTGTCTTTCCCAATAGGTTCAGTTTAGCATTACAGACGTAAATAAACAATAAGGCCGCGGTATTCCGCAGCCTTTATGTTTTATGATGTTATAAAGTATTATCAGTTTTTCTTACGCTTTGAAAGGACATCAAGGGTAACGGCTGCGAGAAGGACAGCGCCCTTTACGATCTTCTGTATATCTGTTGACCATCCCATCAGTGACATTCCGTTGTTAAGAATACCCATGATGAAAGCACCGACAACCGCTCCGACTATTGTTCCTGCACCACCGGCAACTGCAGCGCCACCGATGTAACATGATGCGATAGCATCCATTTCGAAACCGTCACCTGCCTTAGGTGTTGCAGATCCGTTTCTTGCCGCAAGCACGATTCCTGCTATCGATGAAAGGAATCCCATGTTGACGTATACCCAGAAGAAAACCTTGTTCGTATCGATACCGGAAAGGTTTGCCGCTTTCCTGTTGCCGCCGAGAGCGTATATCTGACGTCCGGCAACTGTCTTGCTCGTGATGAATCCGTATACGGCGATCAGTATGACCATGATCAGCAGTACGAAAGGAAGTCCGTTGTTCCTTGCGAGCTTATAGAAGAAGAACCAGATGATGAACATCATGATCGCAAGCTTGAGAGCAATCTGCCATATAGGGTTAACTGCGAAATTATATTTCTTCTTCGTGGAATAGTTCTTAACCTCTGATACTATAAGTGCCACCGAAGCAGCGGCTGCAACTATGATGCTGACAACATCTAGCGTTCCGTCACCGAACGGAACTTTCAGAGTAGGCAGGAATCCGGCACCGATGAAGTTGTAAGATTCATTGAAGGGGCCTTTTGTCTGTGCCTGGAGCAGCGTGTATGTCAGACCTCTTCCCATAAGCATCGTTGCCAGTGTTACGACGAACGGCGGAATGCTGAGGTATGCGATGAAGAATCCGGCGAACAGGCCTGTGAGGATTCCTACTGCAAGAGCTGCAAGTATCGCCACCCACATGTTCATCTTCATGTCTATCATTATGATACCTGCAACCGAACCGGTTACGGCAACTACCGAGCCGACACCGAGGTCGATGTTACCGGTAAGTACGCAGAGCAGCATACCGATAGCAAGAATGACAACGTATCCGTTCTGCATTATAAGGTTGTTGATATTAACAGGCTTTGCATTTGCGCCGCCGGTTGTTATAGCAAACAGAATAAAAATTCCGATCAGGATCAAAAACATTCCGTACTGCTTCAGATCCATGTTAACTAATTTTTTGTCTTTAGTTTCCATTTCCATCTCCCTTTCTCATATGAGCCATTATAAGCTGCATGATCCTTTCCTGTGAAAACTCGTCCTTGTTAAGTTCTCCGGCGATCTCTCCTTCGTTTATAACGTAACATCTGTCACATGTACCGATTATCTCCGGCATTTCCGATGAAATAACGATTATTGCCTTACCGGCCTTTGCCAGTTCGTTTATAACACAGTAGATCTCATATTTTGCACCTACGTCGATACCTCTTGTAGGCTCATCCATGATCAGAACATCCGGCTGAGTCATCATCCATTTTGAAACAACAACCTTCTGCTGATTACCGCCGGAAAGCGATCCGACCACCTGGTTGATGGAGTTCGATTTGACGTTTATACGCTTTCTGTAATCCTGTGCCGCAACTATCTCATCATTGGAGTTTATCACGCCGTTCTTTGAGAAGAAGAACGGTCTTGCGGCGATCGTCATGTTTTCCTTGATATCTCCGATAAGGTTCAGACCGTAGGTCTTTCTGTCCTCGGAGATATAAGCGAGTTTGTTCTTAACGGCATCTTTAACCGTCTTTAATTGTACTTCCTGTCCGTTTATGAGAATTGTCCCGGAGATTTTCTGGCCGTAGCTTCTGCCGAAGATACTCATGGCCAGCTCTGTTCTTCCGGCTCCCATCAGTCCTGCCAGTCCGACTACTTCGCCTGAACGGACTTTGATATTTATATTCTTAAGCATCTGACGATGCTCATCGTCGGGATGGAATACATTCCAGTTCCTTACTTCGAATATAACGTTTCCGACATTTACGCCTTCCCTTGCGGGATAACGGTTAGTCATCTCACGGCCGACCATTGCTTTGATAACTCTGTCCTCGGAATAATCATCCACTCCTTTGACAAGAGTCTCTATGGTCTTTCCGTCTCTTATGATCGTAACCGAATCGGAAACATACTCTATCTCATTCAGCTTATGTGAGATGATTATACAGGTGATCCCCTGCTGCTTGAGCTGAAGCATTATATCGAGAAGCTTACGGCTTTCTTCATCATTAAGAGCTGCCGTAGGCTCATCAAGTATAAGAAGTTCAACCTTTTTTGCCATTGCCTTGGCAATCTCGATAAGCTGCTGCTTTCCGACACCAAGTGTATTTATGGGAACATTGACATCTTCATGTTCAAGTCCGACTTTTGCGAGCATTTCCTGAGCATGCTTTCTAGTCTTGGTCCAGTCGATGATTCCTTTGCTGCTCGTCTGCTCGTTACCGATAAAAACGTTTTCCGCTACTGAAAGCAACGGAGAAAGCGCCAGTTCCTGATGTATGATAACGATGCCCTTTGCTTCCGAATCTCTGAGATTGTGAAACTTACAGTGCTCACCCTTATATGTAATGTCACCTTCGTATGTTCCGTAAGGATATACGCCAGATAAGACATTCATCAAGGTAGATTTGCCGGCACCGTTTTCTCCGCATATAGCATGGATCTCTCCCTTTTTGACTTTGAGATTAACATCGTCAAGAGCCTTTACTCCGGAAAATTCCTTCGTAATATGATCCATTTCCAAGATGTAATCCGACATCTGCTCTACTCCTTCTTAAACACCTTCCATTATTTCTAAAAACAGGGCGGCATCAGCCGCCGCCCTGTTCAATATGTGTTCTGTGCTGTTATTATTCAGCAAGCTGCTCCTCTGTGTAGTAACCGCCGCCGATGATAACTTCTTTGTAGTTGTCCTTGTCAACCGGAACGGGCTCGCAAAGGTATGAAGGAACTACGATCTTACCATTGTTGTACTGCTCTGTGTCGTTGATCTCAGGCTCTGCACCTTCGAGAACGGCCTGAACCATCGTAACGCACTTAGAAGCAAGAAGTCTTGTGTCCTTGTAGATAGACATTGTCTGCTTACCGGAGATGATGTGCTTACAAGCCATAAGCTCTGCATCCTGTCCAGTGATCATAGGCCAGTTAGCATCTGTATAACCTGCGCCTTCAAGTGCTGACATACATCCATATGAAAGTCCGTCAAAAGCTGATGCGATGATATCAAGTTCTTCGTCTGCATAGTATCTTGTAAGGATATCTTCACATCTCTTCATAGCTGTCTGCTGGTCCCAACGAAGAGTGTTGTTTGAATCGAAATCAAGCTGTCCTGACTTACAAACAAGAGCACCTTCATCAAGTAAAGGCTGGATCTGCTCCATAAGTCCTGCATAAAGCATATGAGCGTTGTTATCATCAGGTGAACCCATGAAGAGCTCGATGGTCTTAGGATCATCCTTTGTAGCTCCGCAATGCTGAACGATGTATTCACCGATCTTTGTACCAACACCCTTGTTATCGAATGTTGCATAGTAAGAAACAGCGTCCGTGTTCATAAGAAGACGGTCATAAGCGATAACCGGAATGCCGGCATCCTTTGCCTGCTGCTCAACGTTTACAAGAGCATCTGAGTCGATAGCTGCGATAACGAGGCAGTTAGCGCCTGCTGCGATCATGTTCTCGATCTGAGAAACCTGAGCCTGAACATCATCCTCTGCGTACTGAAGATCTACGGTGTAGCCGAGCTCTTCAAGCTGAGCCTTCATGTTTGCACCATCATGCATCCATCTCTCTGATGACTGTGTAGGCATTGCAACTGCAACCTTCTTGCCGCCGCCTGTTGCTGCAGGAGCTTCATCAGCTGCTGCTGTGTCTGCTGCTGCGTCTGCTGCAGGTGCTGCTGCGTCTGCTGCAGGTGCTGCGGGAGCTGCTCCGGCACAAGCCGTCAGTGCTACCATTGCTGCTGCCATAATAGCTGCTAAAACTTTCTTTTTCATATCCATCCTCCTTAATATTTGTGAAATTCCTGACCGCCAGGAATTCAAAACTGGATGAATATAATTTATTACATCTTGATTTTCGATAAAATAAAAAATCCTACTCAGAATATATAAAAATATCCAGACGGCAAAAGATCCTATTTTACAAGCTCAAAAAGAATGTTGTTGTTGAAAATGTACGTAAGGAAGCGGCTTGCCTTAACCTGGGCGAAAACCCATCCCCCGAATGTGTGCCCGAAAAACATCATCACTGCCAGAAAGAAAAGCCACACGAACACAAGAGAAAGCGTGATCCCGGCCGCCATTCCGAGAAGCCGGTTGAACGTCCTCAGCACAGGGATTTTCTCCATGATATTGATAGCAAGTATAATGACCAGTCCTATTATCCAGAGCATAATGAACAGTCCGACGAAAGTTCCTGCCTTTATTGAAAGCTCTGAAAGATATCCGGCGATATAATCCCGAAATATCGTGACCGCAAGCTTATCGTATATCTCACTCGTGTTGTTCGACTTCAGAGAATCCGTGATCAGCTGCGGGAAGCCGAACGTATCAATCACTTCATTCTCCCTTTCCTCTCCGGGCGGCTTCTCTGCAGTGTCTTTATCGGCACTCTTCTCTTCATATACAGTAATGATCTTTTCTCTGAGATTATCGTTGATGGACGTGTTCTTTATAAGAAAATCACTCACATAAGGTGATATCTTCGTGACTATGAAAAGAACCGCAATAAGACTTGCGAACCACACGGCAAGGCGCAGAAATCCCTTTCTGTATCCTTTTACGGCACCTATAGCTAGCGCTATGATCACGGCAATCAGCAGATAGTAGTTACTCATATTATTTCAGTTTGATCTCCTCCATGCGGTCCCCGTAGACTACGAGGTATCTTGATTTCGTTGACCCTGGTATTACGGCGAGCGCGGATGCGTCAAATGTTCCGTCGAATTTCTTCAGGCCGGACGTATTGTATATCTGACAGGCCTCGCTGTTGTATATTATAAGAAGGTCCCGATAAAGCGACATGTTGCTGTAGTCCATGTCGAATTCCTGGGCAGTTACGATGTTGCCTTTATCATCATAGACTTCCGCAGTGAATTTATGCTCGCCCATTTCATTCTCATATACGAGAGCTATCATGTTCTCGTTGTGGAATACGCTGAGGATTTCCTTATCAAGATCTTTTTCGAAGATGCTCTCCGGCTTCTCCGAACCTTTGAATATCGTGAACTTGTTGTCTCCGAGAGCAAAGCTTGTATCGGCATTGATGAAGCTGACATATGAAACTACCGTCCCCGAATAATTATATCCGCTGACGAGGTTGTCCACTTCATTCTGTCCGACCGCTCCGAAATTGTAATATGCAACCGATGTCGAGAGCACACCGCTGTCAACGAACAGATATGAAACCGCGAGCAGTATCCCGTCCTCCGAAATGTCTATGCAGACCGGATACCCGCTCTTAGACATAGTAGTTCTGTCATTCGCGATATTCGTTCCGTTAACATCATAGAGCTTGATCCAGGTAACTTCATTATCCTCAAGGACTACCGCGACATTTCCGTTTCCGGAAACGCAGAACCGCTTGAGCGGCGTGGATGTGTCTATGGAGCCTTGCAGACCTTCGGAGTTATACACATAGATCGTCGTGCCCATGTAATCACCTATGGCCACATAATCATTGCATATATCAACAATTGGATTCTGCATTTCAAACGTTTCATTCCATAGCATGTCATTAGCTATGTTGAACGCCGAAGCTCCGTCCTGACTGTATCTTAAAATATTGTCACCGAACTTCAGATATCTGGCGTTGGATGCTTCCATGTAAGTGATCTTCCGCGTGACATCATAGTCGGTATAGACCATTTTCTGATAGTTATAGTACGCGCTTGCAATAAGAGCGATGATTATCGCCACTCCTATGATGATGCGATAAAAGATAGATCTTCTGTGACGGCGTATCTTCTTCTCAAAATCTTTCTGCGCGGTCTCGTATTTTTCCTTTAAAGTTTCATTTATCTCTGCCATATCATCATAGCGATGCCAAGCCGGTGATCATTCCTCGATCTTGGCAAGAACCCCTAACTGTATCGCTCCCTTTATTCCCTGTTCATCCTCAAGAGATTCCGGAACAACATAATTGTCTATATCGTCAAGCTCTCTTGTATGAATATATCCTGCAAGTTTTTCGATCAGCTTCTTTCTAATAAGAGGGAACAGCTGAAGCTGATGCATCACGCCTCCGCCGAGTATTATCTTTCTCGGTGAAATAGTAAGGACTAAAGCCATGAGTCCCTGCGAAATGTAATCGGCTTCCATTTCCCAGACTTCCGGACGGTCCGAAAGCTCCTGTGCCTTCTTTCCCCATCTTTCCTCTATAGCCGGTCCCGATGCAAGACTTTCAAAGCAGGTCGGATGGAAAGGACATTTTCCTTTGTAGTCATCGCCTTCGATTTTCGATATAAGAATGTGGCCGAACTCCGGATGTCCCATGCCGTGAACAAGCTGCCCGTTGACAGCCATCCCGGCTCCGATTCCTGTTCCGATCGTAACATATCCGACATTGTCCATACCTTCCGCGCATCCGAAAGTCATCTCTCCGAGGCACGATCCGTTAACATCGGTATCGACTTTTATCGGAACATTGAGCGCTTCCTCGAGCACGTTCTTCAACGGATAATGCTGCCACGGAAGCTTAGGGGAATCTAGTATTGTTCCGTAAGTATCCGAATTCTGATCTACATCAACCGGTCCGAACGAGCCTATGCCGAGCGCGCATATTTTCTTGTCCCGGAAATAATCGATGATCTTAGGAACCGACTCATCCGGTGTCGTTGTCGGGAACGAGATCCTGTCGATGACAGTTCCGTCCGCGTATCCGAGCGCGCATATCATCTTTGTTCCGCCGGCCTCAAGTCCTCCGTACAGTTCGGGAAGTCTTGTGACCATTATCGACAGTCTTCCGAAAATCGAAAAATCTCCGTAACCGCCGGAAACTATAAAAGACTCTCCCGCTCTTATCTTACGTCCGTCGATACCGCCCTCACCGTCAAGGACTGAAATGATCATGAACGCATCGCTCTTTTCAAAATCGCGAACGCCCGATATATCGTATCTGTCGACATCATAATACCTGCATGAAACAAGTCTTCCGGGAAGCCCGTTAGTATAGCAGTTTGCATCTTTATGCGGGATCATCATGACATCGAGGCTCTTATCCACATGAAGCTCTCTAGGGCATCCGTTCCTTATTCTGCCGTAATCATAGAGCCTGTAAGTAACATCCGAGCTCTGCTGGATCTCCATTATCATGGTGTTCTGCTTTATCGCATGAACCGTCCCGGGAACTATCTGGAAAAAATCCCCCTTCTTAACGGGAATCTCACGAAGAAAATCATCCCATCGGTTCTCTTCCACCATGCTGACGGCTTCTTCTCTGGTCTTCGCGTTATGGCCGATTATTATCGAGCCGTCCCTGTCGCAGTCCATGACGTACCAGCATTCAGTTTTGCCCGCCGCTCCGTTCTCATGTTCAGAAGCATATTCACTGTCAGGATGAACCTGGATGCTGAGCGCATCCCTCGCATCTATTACTTTAACAATGAACGGAAAATCTCCGTCCATCTCCACTCCGAAAACTTCTTTATGTTCTTTCCATACTTCCGACAGATGCATTCCGTCGAACGTGCCCCCGTTAACAAGACAGTCTCCTGTCTCATGGGCACTTACAGTCCAGTATTCTTTTCCCCATATCAGCTTCTTGACTACGGGTTCAAGAAAAATCAGTTCCTTCATTAAATTTCCTTCTGTTTCTCGAAAAAGGCGCCCTATATGAGCCAGAGCCCATATAGGACGCATATCTTATCATTTTCTATTTGACGAATTTCTTAACCTGGTCGTAGATTCCTTCGGCGTCAAGCAGATACTTGTGAAGCAGCTGTGCCGCCGATCCGCTCTCTCCGAACACATCCCTCATACCGATACGGTATACAGGTGTCGGCTGCTTCTCTGACAGTACTTCGCATACCGCGCTGCCGAGACCGCCGATTATTGAATGCTCTTCTGCCGTAACAACCTTTCCGGTCTTCTTTGCAGATTTCAGGATAAGTTCTTCATCAAGAGGCTTAATGGTGTGGATGTTTATGACTTCAGCATCTATTCCGTCTGCCGCAAGCTTCTCAGCTGCTTCTAATGACGCCGGAACCGTGATACCCGTCGCGATTATCGAAACATCCTTGCCTTCCCTTAAGACTATTCCCTTGCCGAGCTCAAACTTATATGTCTTCTCATCATTGAATACGGGAACTGCAGCACGTCCGAAGCGCATATATACAGGTCCTTCATATTCATATGCCGCAAATACTGCTGCTCTGGCTTCAACATCATCCGCAGGATTGATGATAACCATTCCGGGTATTGTCCTCATAAGGGCAATGTCCTCGTTACACTGATGCGATGCGCCGTCTTCGCCGACAGAAACGCCTGCGTGGGTAGCGCCGATCTTAACATTGAGATGAGGATATCCGATTGAGTTCCTTACCTGTTCAAATGCTCTTCCTGCCGAAAACATTGCAAATGAGCTTGCAAAGGGAACCTTTCCCGTAGCTGCGAGTCCGGCTGCGATTCCTGTCATGTTGCTCTCTGCGATTCCGCAGTTGATATGCTTGTCAGGATGGGCTTTAGCGAAAACTCCCGTCATAGTAGCTGCAGCAAGGTCAGCAGTTAATACAACAAGGTTATCGTGCTTATTACCGAGCTCTACGAGTGCATTTCCGTAACTGGCTCTGGTTGCGATCTTTTCTACTTCTGACATAATGCTTCACCTACTTTCTTCAGATCTTCCATGGCAACTTCATACTGCTCATCATTGGGTGCTTTTCCATGCCAGCCAGCCTGGTTCTCCATGAATGAGACACCTTTTCCTTTAATGGATTTCATGATGATGGCCGTCGGCATTCCCTTTGTATTCTTTGCTTCAGCAAATGCTGCGCGGATCTGGTCAAAATCATGTGCATCGATGTTGATCACGTGGAAATTGAATGCCTCGAACTTCTTATCGATAGGATAGGGATTGCAGACATCTTCGATCTTTCCGTCAATCTGCAGTCCGTTGTTGTCAACGATGACAACGAGATTATCAAGGTGCTTGTGACCTGCGAACATAGCGGCTTCCCATACCTGACCTTCGGCTATCTCTCCGTCACCGAGAAGAGTGTATACGCGGTAGCTGTCGTTGGAAAGCTTTGCGGACAGTGCCATTCCGACTGCAACGGATATTCCCTGTCCGAGAGATCCGCTTGACATATCCACGCCCGGAGTATGCTGCATGCAAGGATGTCCCTGAAGGTGAGATCCGAGCTTACGGAGTGTTGTAAGTTCCTCAACAGGGAAGTATCCTCTCTGTGCAAGAGCCGAATAAAGGGCGGGAGCACAGTGTCCCTTTGAAAGAACAAATCTGTCGCGATCCTTCTTCTGGGGATCTTTCGGATCGATATTCATCTCCTCGAAGTACAGGAATGTCATGAGATCCGCACAGGACAACGATCCGCCGGGATGTCCGGCTTTGGCCGAATGAACTGCTGTAACGATACCTTTACGAACTTCATTAGCCGTTTTTGCTAAATCCAAATTGTTCATAGTGTAGTCCTTTCTGTTGATGATTGTTTATAAAGATTAATGCCTTATGATCCGGCTCCTCTTTTTGTGTTAAGAATATCACATAACTATTTTGTTTTCCACAGATTATCATTCTCTACCGCGTAGAAATATGAATTGACAGGCAGGAGCGTATGGTTGCGGATTTCACACGCTTCCCACACTACTCCGGCAGAGGCAACGGGTACGTGGAATTTCCCGATGAGTCCGTCACTGTTGTAGACATCGACATATGCGCAGCTTCCGGTCATGTTGTAGGACATCATGTCTCCCGACGTGATGCTTCCGAAATCCGTTACATACAGTCTGTAATCGTCTGTGCCCGCATTTTCTACTGTCACGGTTTCCGCCGTTGTAAGCCCTAAGCTGTCGACCGGCGAGTTTATGACCTTCTCCTGGTTTGAGGAGATCACTTTCGCGTTAAGGTCAAGCGGTGCCGATTCCCATGACACGACTGCTCTGTACGTATCCTGACCGACATCAGGCATTGCGAATCCGATCGCGTACTGATGATCAAGCCTGATGATAACCGAAAGGAAAAGTGTTTCATAGCCGCCCTTCGAAATTTCCGCCGTATAGCTTCCGGAAGTCAGCGCTACCGTACCTGTTCCGTTATCGTCAAGCGCTCCCGTCTGCATGACCTCTCCGTCACGGTTGTTCAGGCCCCTGCGGATCATTATTCCTGCTCCCGATAGCGGCTTGTTCGGATCAGTTGCATCCCTTACGACGAACTGCGAAGGATACTGTGTCATATTGTTCGTATATCCGAGATAGATAGGCTCAACTGCATATTTTCCGGAACCCGATCTGGCGGTTATGCCGAACACTCCGACTTCATTGAGCGTCTGCTTGCTCGCATATACACAGAATGTTTCATCATCCGTGCAGTCTATCGCGATCTTGTAAAATCCGTCTCCGTCCGTGGTCGTCTCAGCTACAACGGTATCATCCGACTCAGTCTTAACGACGATGCTCGCATCCTCCATCGGCATGGAGAACTCATCCATTACATATCCGTACAGAACTTCCGTTTCCTTGACTGACGGCGCTACATTGTAAACAATATATGCACGGTTGATCATTTCCTGTTCAAGATAATCATACTGATCGACCGTTCCCTTGCTGTAGCTGTCTATATCCGCAACATTATATTCTGTAGCGCTTCCGTTGCTGCAGTATATGTAGCGGACAAGGCTGTCGTTCCTGAAATAATATCTGTGCTCGATATCGGCGGAGGAAATATCCACAGGTTTATCGACATATGTCCTGTAGGATGCCACATAATTGATATTGCCGCTGTCGTAATAGTAATCGATAACCTGGCTGCTGTCTCCGCAGTGTTCTATCTCTGTAATCTTTTCTACGGCTTCAGTTTCAGGGTTCGAATAAATCTTGTATTCCGAAGAATCATTATCAGGAAGTCTTACCGACACCCTTCTGTAGTCATATGTGTTAACCGGAGCATTTGCAGGATCTTTCACGTTCTCGATCCTTGAGAAAACGGAATCTTTCCACTTAAGATTTACATTCCGCTCACCGGGTCTGAATCGGATTTCCGAATAATCCACAACACCGGTCTCGGTATCGGCAATCTCTTCTGCCGCCATCTCGTGGTCGATGATCTCATCCTCAATCTCTTCCTCCGGCTCCGGAGAAGGTTCGGGTTCTGCCTCTTCCTCTAGCTCCGTCTCCGGCTGTTCCGAAACCTGCGCCGCCATCATTTCATCATAATTCCTGAAGAGTGCTTTTACGCTTATGTATGATGCGACCATAACGGCTATCAACGCGACTGAATAGATCACTACGCCTATTATGGTCACTGAAAGCCTGTCCCGGTTTTTCTTTTCTTTTCTTGCCTGTCTTTCCTTGCTGTCAATAAAGCCCATTTAAAAATCTCTTTTCGGATATATCATGTTCTGAATCTGTAAACCGTCGTTGTCTCATACTTCTGTCCAGCATCGAATATCGGATGAGCAAAAGCAGGATCGTTAACGCTGTTCGGGAAGTACTGAGTCTCAAGACAGAATCCTGTCCGCACTGTGTAGAGCGCGCCGTCCTTTCCTTCCTGAGGAGAAATACAGTTGCCCGCATAGAACTGAACTCCCGGAAGATCTGAGAAGACTTCCATGATTCTGCCGTCTGCCTTTGCAACTGCGATCTTTTTCGAGCTGCCCGTGTAATCGTCCACAACATAATTGTGGTCATATCCTTTTACGAGGAGAAGCTGCTCAACGGCTTCGCCTATATCTCTGCCGATTGTCTTTTCCTCTGTGAAATCCATGACTGTTCCTTTAACGGATGCAATCTCTCCTGTAGGTATCGCGCCTGCGACAACAGGCGTATAGTTCGATGCGAAAATCGTAAGCTTTGTATTCTCGATCGATCCTGAGTCGTGTCCTGCCAGATTGAAGTATGTATGATTCGTCATGTTGATCAGCGTCTTCTTATCGCTGATGCCGTTATATTTAATAGCGATCTCATTATCTTCAGTGAGCGTATAGGTAACGCTGACGTCAAAATTGCCCGGGAATCCGTTTTCCATGTCAGGCGAATGATAGGAGAACTTCACGAAATTATCTCCCGTCTCGGCATTCCACAGAACCTTATGCATTCCCTTATGAAAATCAGAATGCAGATTGTTGCCGTTGTCATTTACCGCCAGGCTGTATTCTTTTCCGTCTATCGTAAACTTCGCATTCGCAACACGGTTAGCGCTTCTTCCGACTGTTGCTCCGAAAAAGCATCCGTTTAAAAGATAAGCCTCTCCTATGTCATATCCGAGAATGACATCCTTTATCTCTCCTCTGTCATTCGGAACAAGAAGGTTTACAAGGCATGCGCCGAGATTCGTGACTGCGGCCTCCATCCCTTTGCTGTTCTTCATAGTATAAAGCTTGATATCCTTGCCGAGTTCTGTTTTTCCGAATTGCGTAACCGTAATACCCATACCGTTCTCCTTTTCTCTCAAAATATTTACAGTTCCACCCGCGCATCTAATGCACGGGACAGGGTGATCTCATCTATGTACTCCAGCTCTCCGCCTACAGGAACGCCGCTCGCGATCCTGGTCACTTTGATCCCTGTCGGCTTGATAAGCTTGCTGATGTACATCGCAGTAGTTTCACCCTCAATGCTTGAATTAGTGGCTATGATCACCTCATCCACATCTTTCTGAAGACGCTTAAGAAGCTCCGCAAGCCTTATATCGGCAGGTCCGATACCGAGGCTCGGATTGATAGCTCCATGAAGGACATGATAGACGCCATCATATTTATGCGTCCTTTCATATGCCGTCATATCCCTCGTATTCTCCACGACCATTATCTGCTTCTGATTCCTTGAAGGATCTGAACAGATCGGGCATACTTCCTTGTCCGTTAATGTAAAACAAACATTGCAGTATCTGATGTTCTCGCGGGCATCAGTCATAGCTGATGCAAGCTTCTCGACCTGCTCCTTCGGCATATTGATGATGTGAAAAGCCAGACGCTGCGCCGATTTGGTGCCTATCCCCGGCAGCACCGACAGCTCTGCTATAAGCCTGCTGATATAGCCGCTGTATAAATCCATCCCCTTATACTCCTTCTAAGCGCTAGGGCATTCCCGTCAGAAAAGGGAGCCGCCCATCTGCATGAATTTCGATGACTCTTCATCTACCTGACGGAGTGCCTCATTTGCAGCCGCCATGATAAGGTCCTCAAGTGTTTCAATATCTTCAGGATCAACCGCTTCCTCAGAGAGCTTTATTTTTATGATCTCCTTCTTACCGGAAACCGTTACTTCCACGGCACCGCCGCCCGATTTTGCGGTAAATTCCTTTTCTTCAAGCTCTTTCTGGTTTTCTTCCATCTGACGCTGCATCTTCTGAGCCTGCTTCATCAGATTCGCCATGTTTCCCGGCATTCCCCCTCCGGGAAATCCTCCTCTTCTTGCCATTTCTGATCTCCTTATCTGTATTTTGGTTTAATCAAAATCCGAATCATCAACTATAACTTCCGTTCCGAAAATCGATGCCGGCGGGAAATATTCTCCCTTTTCAGCCGCTGAATGTTCCGATGTGATCTCATATTCGACTTCCCTGCCTATGACTTTCGCAAAAGCTTCATCCATGGATTTTTTGAAACTTTCATCATTGCACAGGTACAGCAGCGTTTCATCGCCGAACTGTATCACAAGCTTTCCGCTTTCCGGGCGTACGGAAGGCGTTGCTCTCCTTATGCAACTTGAATACATATCCGGTGTTGCGGAAGCTATAGCGGCCCACTTTGAACATATTTCCTTAAGCTCATCTATCGTGGCTTTAGGAAGATTCATTGCCTCTTCTTTGGCGCTTCGTTTCTTCTCTCTTTCCGAGGCCGGCTCCATCGGCGAGGACGCTTTAACTTCCCGTTCATATGATTCCTTTGAAAGCTCTCCGCTTTCAATAAGGTCCTCAATGATCTTCAGACGGTCATTGAGAGAATCGAGATTCTTCTGCATCTGCGGCCTGCAGATCCTTATAACGGCAAGCTCTGTAAGAACTCTTTTCTGCGAAGAGAACTTCATATCATTCAGAAGTTCCGAGAAAACGCGTATGAATCTCAGAAGCTGTTCCTCGGATATCGCCTCCGCCTCTTTCTGCAGGGCTGCGAGGTTCTCAGATGCTATATCGATGACTTCTGAAATATCCTCTGCTGATTTTGCAAGAAGAACATTACGCATGTACCATATGAAATCACTTACGAACTGGGTTATATCCCTGCCCTGCATCAGTATTCTGTCTATAAGGTTTATGCTGTCCGTTACAGACCTAGCACAAAGATCACGCAGGAATATGCTGAATACCGACGTAGCAACCGCACCGAGAACTTCAAGCGCACGTTCATATGTTATTTCTTTTCCGAGGAAAAATGACGAGCACTGATCAAGAAGGGAAAGAGCGTCTCGCATGCCGCCTTCTGCCTTCGATGCTATGTACTTTATCGCTTTATCCTCTGTTTTGATGCCTTCCCGGTCAGCGACTTCCCTGAGCCGGTCCTCGAGAGTGTCCATATCTATTCTCTTGAAATCATATCTCTGACATCTCGAAAGAATGGTGATCGGTATTTTCTGAGGTTCCGTTGTCGCTAGAATGAAGATTACGTATGACGGGGGCTCCTCGAGAGTTTTCAGAAGAGCATTGAATGCGTCCTTTGTTATCTGATGAGCCTCGTCGATGATATAGACTTTATACTTTGCATCCGTAGGAGAATAGACTACGCCTTCCTTTATCTGCCTGGCATCATCTACACCCCTGTTCGATGCAGCATCCATTTCTATGACGTTAAGAGAAGAGCCGTCCGCTATGCTCTGGCAGCTCTTGCACTGCCCGCACGGATTTCCGTTTACAGGATGCTCGCAGTTGACTGCTTTTGCAAAAACTTTTGCAGCGCTCGTCTTACCTGTTCCGCGGGTGCCGCAGAACAGATATGCATGTCCTATCCTGTTTGCCTCTATCTGATTTCTTAAAGTGGTTACGATCGCTTCCTGTCCCTTTATTTCATCAAAGGTCTGGGGGCGCCACTTTCTGTAGAGTGCTATGTATGACACTGGCTTCTCCTATCTGAATCAGTCGCCGAAGCTTATGCCGAGCATCTTTGCTTCCTGAATGATCGTTGCTTTCGGATCGAGCATCTTGAGCTTGCCTGCTACATCCTCAAGCGGGACTTTTACTATCTCTCTGTTACGGTATCCGACCATGAATCCGTACTCGCCCTCAAGGATGAGCTTGCCTGCTTCTGCTCCTAAGCGGCTTGCAAATACTCTGTCATAAGGGCAGGGACTTCCGCCTCTCTGCGTATGACCGGGAACCGTAACTCTGACTTCCTGTCCGGTTCTTTCACGTATGCCTGCTGCGATCTCGTATGAAACCGAAGGATGCGGCATCTTTTCGAGCTTCTTGGCATATTCTTTTTTGGACAGCTTAGCATCCTCTTTGCTGATCGCGCCCTCTGCCACGGCAATGATCGTGAATTTGCTTCCTCTTGCTTCACGCTGACGGATCGCTTCAACAACCTTGTCTATGTCGTAAGGGATCTCGGGAATAAGGATGATGTCTGCACCGCCTGCCATTCCTGCGTTGAGCGTCAGATAACCTACCTTATGTCCCATTACTTCTACTATGAATACACGCCCGTGAGATGCGGCCGTTGTATGTATGCAGTCGATGCATTCCGTCGCGATGTCAACAGCCGACTGGAAGCCGAAAGTCATATCCGTTCCGTAAAGGTCGTTATCTATCGTCTTCGGAAGCGTTATGACGTTAAGTCCTTCTTCCCTTAAGAGGTTTGCCGTCTTATGAGTTCCGTTTCCGCCGAGAATAACAAGACAGTCAAGGCGGAGCTTGTAGTAGTTCTGCTTCATTGCTTCGACCTTATCAAGTCCGTTCTCATCCGGTTCCCTGATCGTCTTAAAAGGCGTCCTGCTGCTTCCGAGTATCGTTCCGCCGACTGTAAGTATGCCGGCAAAATCTTTTCCCGTGAGCATTTTGAAATCGCCGTAGATAAGTCCCCTGTAGCCATTGATGAAGCCGTAAATCTCAACTTCTTCCTTGCTGTTGATAAGGGACTTTACCACGCCTCTCATTGCGGCATTAAGTGCCTGACAGTCTCCTCCGCTTGTAAGTAATCCGATTCTCTTCATAATTTCACTCCTTTTCTGATTTATTTATCAGTTTTTATGTGCGTGTTTTTCCTGACATAAGGTTTAGTCAGGTCGAATTCCCAGACTGTGTTTCCTTCAGGATCCTCTGATATTTTCGAAAACCCCATATCGCTATAAAAATCACGGACCATTCCGTTTTTGGCTGTAGGATAATAATATCCTTTTATCTTATTCATTCCGGCAGATACCGCTCGGTCATAAAGAGCATCCATCATCGCGTATTCCATGTCGCGCTTCAATACTCTGCAGCTCATTATCCACAGGTCGATGTCGAGAGCGTCTTTGTTAACATGTCCTATCACAACCGATACTACACCATTGTCTCCGAACCTGTCGATGAGTTTTCCGTAAATATCTATGTATTCATCCGATGCCGAAACTTCCTCGATTTCCGCCCGTGAATAACGCTTTGTTGTAAGGTTGAACTGATTGCTCTTGTTCGTGAGCTGGGATATCCTGTCAAGGAAAACCGGCTCAAAGCCTTTAATGATCCCGGTCATCTCAAGCGAATCAAGATACTGCCCGTAATCCGCAAATTCCGTCGCAAGCGCCGCCCTTTTAGCATTAGCTGCGTACATTTCATTGCGATTCCTGTCATCGGCAGAAAGCTCGGTCACTTCAAAATATCCTGCACGATCGATGATGCGTATGGAATCTTCCACTTTCTCGATCTCAGGCACGGCAGCTCCCGGTACATGCGCCCTTACGATCTCGCGTTCCGCAGGGTTATCATCGACGAACACGAAACTCTCGGGGAGAAGGTTCAGCTCATTTGCGGTATCGACAAGATTCTTGCTCTTAGGCTCCCAGTTCGCCTTGATCACAATAAAGTCATCCGGTCTGAGCACCGAATCAGGATGGTTAAGTCCTTCCATAGCAATATCGTGATCGTTTTTGGAATCAACCGTTAAGATCACGCCGATGTCCTTCTGACTTTTTATATACTCCTGGAATTCGGCATAAACCTGACCCATGCTCGTTTCCGGTCCGATCTCAAGGTTTTCCGGACCATCTTCTCCAACTATTCCGCCCCAGAGCGTATTATCAAGATCAAGGGCGATCGCCTTTTTGTTCTTTCCGTAGATCGACTTTATGATAGATGCTACGCTATATGAAAGCGTCGGTATAGCTTCCATGGAAAGAGCATACTTATACATATGCCAGTAAAGAGGATCTGACCATTCATCGAGTCCGTATGCAGCCGACAGATACTGAATGTCCTCTATATAGAAATTCCTGCAGGACCTGGCGTATTCATTGAATCCGGCATTAAGGGCGTTTACGAAATTAACGCGTCCGCTGACGCTGTAACAGTCTGAGTTCCCGAAAATCCTGTATGACGGAAATTCAAAATTGTTCTGGATGACCGGACAGTGATATGTGCTCTCGATTTTCTCCCACATAGTCTTAAACTTCTGAAGCTGTTCATCAAGAAGCCCGTTAACCTCTTCTTCCGTCATTCCGGTCTGAGGAAAAGTGATATTTCGATTTGTCGTATGGATGTATATGATATCCGGGTCGAATTTTATAAGCTCCGGATTATCGAACATTACATCTTCCCAGAACTGATTGTACTCACTTTCATATATTGACGGCTTGATTCCGTAATTCAGAAGAAAGAGCTCGAGCATCACTGCTATGTCGTGAGTGGTGGACCCGCCAAGGATGGCTATTTTCTTTTCGATATGATCCGCACTGTTTTCAAGAAGCTCCCTTTTCAGGGCTTTCTTCTTCTTTATCAGATATTTCGCGTCAAATGGATATTCCAGTTCTCTCATGCACTACCTGTTCATGCGTTGTTTTTCGCAATAATGTATTTGCAGATGGGGTTTCCTATGGCCGAAAATTTTTCCTCGTATTCGGTCATGATGTTGCCCTCTGAAAGCTTCTCATCATTATGAAGGTCGAAAGTCGAAGCCAGAAGCTTCCATCCTGCAGGTTCGATTTCCTCCAGAGCGAATTCGAACAGTACCCGGTTATCCGTTTTGAATTCTATCGTTCCTTCATCTGAAAGTATATTCGCGAACCTTTCAAGAAACCGTCTTGACGGAAGCCTTCTTTTTGCATGTCTGTCCTTCGGCCACGGATCGGAAAAGTTCAGATAGATCCTGCTGATCTCATCCTTTGCGAACACATCCTCGATATCTTCCGCATCCATTCTTATGAAACGCAGATTCGGAAGAGGATCTTTTTCCATTTTCTCAATAGCTCTTATCAGAACGCTTGAATACTTTTCTATTCCGATATAGTTTATTTCCGGATGAAGTGCCGCAAGCTGAGAAATGAATTTTCCTTTCCCCATTCCGACTTCAATATGGATCGGGTTCGTGTTTTTGAATGCTTCTTCTGCCCACAAACCTTTCAGAGCCGCCGGATCATTTATCGCAAACTCGCTTGCCGCAACGGCTTCTCTCGAGCCGGGTACATTTTTCAGTCTCATCCTTCTTTATGCCTGCGTTCCGCTCTCTGGGCACGCAGTTTTTCCTGTTTTTCTCTTATCGCATCAACGCTGTCCTGATCAACTATCTTCATAGTCTTTACTACGAACACGTTGCCGTCATCGGCCTTCTTCATTCTGACTTTGGCCTTTACGAATCCATGCTTCTTGCAGATTCCGACATAGTAATAGTGCCGGCCGTTCACGGAAAACCATTTTATGGCTTTCTTTGTCTGCCGGCCGCATACGCAGCACTTCGTGGAAGACACCATTTTGTCTGCCATGGCTTCAGTCTTGTCCGGAAACTCTCTTGAAATGTATTTTGAATATGTTTTGAACCTTATCTTGATCTCATCACGTTTATCCTGCGGAAGCATGAACAGGTCAAAGGACAGATAGCTTTCCACATCCGTATGGTTTTTATGGATCTGCTCAAGTACCTTCGCGGTATAATATGCGTCATTGTTCGCCCTGTGAAACGGCTCGTCTTTTGCAATGTTCAGCTCATCAACGGCGTATTCGAGCGCGCGCCTTGTTTTTCCGTCTTCATAAGCAAGGCTATAGAGCTTCTGAACATCAAGAAACGGAAGCGGCTTTTTCGTAAGCTCGTCCATCCCGTAATAGCACATGTTGCGCTGAAGCTCCGTAATATCAAGGGTTCCCCAGATACAGAACCGGTAGTGGCTTCCGCACCACTTCAAGAAGTGTTCCATTACTTCCGGGAAAGGCTTGCCGTTTTCAAGCTCCTGCTTGTTGAGCTGAATGATTTTCGAAGTCATGAAATGCATATGCGGATAAATCTTAGGCTTTACAACCTCCTCGAATCTGTCCACTATCTGCATGCGGCGGTTCAGCTTAACTGCGCCTATTTCCACTATTTCAAAAGGGAGCCCGCCTTCGTGTCCCAGCTTGCCGTCGGCCT
This sequence comes from Lachnospiraceae bacterium, assembly GCA_024691425.1. Classification (GTDB taxonomy): domain Bacteria; phylum Bacillota; class Clostridia; order Lachnospirales; family Lachnospiraceae; genus UBA2868. Next base: position 6,928 of record JAILNQ010000007.1, on the reverse strand, counting down.
GGTTCCATTCAAGATCAAAAACTATGTAATGCATCATTTTCTCCGAAGTACATAATCCATATAATTATACAAGATAGAGAGATTATTTACAATAAAACACAAAAAAACCACCCGTTGGTTTACGGATGGTTTTTCTGCATAGAATATGCGAAAGTCAGTAATGGATTTACCGGACTGCCACGCGGTCTTTTGGAGCGATATACATGCCGTCGCCCTCCGAGATTCCGTAGAATCTGACGAAATCTTCAAACTGGGCGAGGGTTGCGTTTATACGCAGATAATGCGCCGGAATATTTAATACCTTCCATCGGAACAAATCCGTCATACCATGCAACAAGCTTAGCAACTCGGTTCTGGAATGCCTCATAGTCCTTGTCCGTCCACCAGTTATTTTTGTGGCCGTCCTTGTCATAATCCGCTCCTTTGGAACTGCAAAAGTCCGATACGAAATGTAAAACGTTTATTTGCTAATTAATAAATCAAGGAATACAATATCCTCAAGAACCTAAATATATAGGCGGCGTGTTTTTTCTATAAAGCGGGAGAGATAAGGATATGAAAAAAATAAACCTTAAGCGCGTTGTTACTATACTGATCAGTCTGACGCTGGTGTGTAATACTCAGGTAATGACTGTTATGGCTGAGGAGGTAAGTGCTCCGGAGAATACCGTGTCAGCGGAAGAAGATGCTACAGAAGGTGATCCGGCAGAAGCGGGCTCTGTAGAAAAAGCTGTCGTCCCGGAAGAGAATATTCCTGCAGAAAACGAGGCGGAACCTTGCGAGGAATATGAAGAGGAAGAGTTTAATGCCGCCATGCCGATGGATCCTGCAGGCGATGAACAACTGCCGGAAGGTGAAGACCTTCTAGAAGAGAACGAAATAGAAAGTGAGCAGTATGATTGCAATTATCTCCCGAACGGCGCTAGCTACGAGCTGACATATGAAGAACTTGATGATGGCACGATCAAAATAACAGGATGCACCGGGGATAAAACCGGTGAACTGGTCATTCCGGACAAAATCAACGAAAAAACAGTAACTGTAATCGGGGATTATGCATTTTCTAACTGCAGCGGCTTCACAGGAAGTCTGACGATACCGAACAGTGTGACGACAATCGGGAATTTTGCGTTTTCTGGTTGCGAAGGGTTTACAGGAAGCCTGGCGATACCGAACAGTGTGACGACAATCGGGAATCATGCATTTAGTTACTGCTATGGCATTACTGAAAGCCTGACGATCGGAGACAGTGTGACGACAATTGGGGATAATGCATTTCTGAATTGCCGCTTTACAGGAAACCTGACCATCCCGGACAGTGTGACAACAATCGGGGGCGGTGCATTTAATAACTGCAGCGGCTTTACAGGAACCCTTACGATAGGAGACCATGTAAATACAATCGGGATCAGCGCTTTTTCCGGTTGTAACTTTACAGGGAAATTGATGATTCCAACAAGCGTGACGAGTATAGCAAGGTATGCATTTTCTGGCTGCAGCGGCTTTACGGGTACCCTGACTATCCCGGACAGTGTGACGACGATCGGGGATAATGCTTTTAAAAACTGCAAAGGTTTACAAAAAGTCGTTAACCGCTCAGATCAGGAGTGCACACTTCCGATCTCCGCCGGTCTGACTTGGAAAAATACAGCAGGGCAGGAGATCACATCCATCAGAAACGGCACTGCGATCCGCAGTGATGTAAGTGCATATGAGCCCGATCCACACGCCCATTATAAATTGGAATATGATGAACTTAATGATGGCACGATAAGGATAATCGGATGGGAAGGAGCACCCGAAGGGAATCTGGTCATTCCGGATAAGATCGAAGGTAAAGACGTGACGGCGATCGGGGATTATGCTTTTGATGACTGCGACGGCTTTACGGGTAGCCTGACGATAGGTGACAATGTAAAGACGATCGGAAAACATGCATTTTATAACTGCGACAGCTTTATAGGATCCCTGACGATCCCGGACAGTGTGACGACGATCGGCAATTATGCATTTGGTTACTGCAGAGGCTTTACGGGATCCCTGACGATCCCGGACAGCGTAACAGCGATCGGGGATCATGCTTTTCATTGCGACGGTTTTACCGGAAACCTAACAATCCCGGACAGTGTGACGACGATCGGGGATTCTGCTTTTAATAGATGCGCTGGCTTTACCGGAAACCTGACGATCGGTGAAAGTGTGACAACGATCGGGACAGAAGCATTTTATAACTGCGACGGCTTTACGGGATCCCTGACGATCCCTGATAGTGTGACGACGATCGGGGATTCTGCTTTTTGGAACTGCAACAGCTTTACCGGAAGCCTGACTATCCCTGACAGTGTGACGACGATCGGGGATTCTGCTTTTTATAACTGCGACGGCTTTACCGGAAGCCTGACTATCCCTGACAGTGTGACGACGATCGGGGATTCTGCATTTGATAACTGCGAAGGCTTTACCGGAAACCTGACGATCGGAGACAGCGTGACGACAATCGGGAAAAATGCATTTTTTATCTGCAAAGGCTTTACGGGAAACCTGACGATCGGAGACAGTGTGACAACGATCGGAGAAAGGGCATTTTATTACTGCAACGGCTTTACCGGATCCCTGACGATCCCTGACAGCGTAACAACAATCGGCGGTTATGCTTTTTATAACTGCAGAGGCTTTACCAGAGGCCTGACGATCGGGGACAGCGTGACGACGATCGGGGATTCTGCTTTTTGGAACTGCAACGGCTTTACCGGATCCCTGACTATCCCTGACAGTGTGTTGACTATCAAGGACTCTGCATTTGGTTGCTGCAGCAGCTTTACCGGAAACCTGACGATCCCTAACAGTGTGACGGTGATCGAGGATGATGCTTTTTACAACTGCAGCGGCTTAACGGGAATCCTGACGATCCCGGACAGTGTGACGGCGATCGGGGAAGATGCTTTTAGTGATTGCAGCGGTTTCCGCAAAGTTGTTAACTACGCCTTGCAATCATGTAATCTTCCAAACCATGACGGAAAGACTTGGATTAATTCGGAAACAGGACAGGAAATCACATCGATCGCTAACGGAACAGCGATCCGCAGCGATTTCTATGATCCCCAGGAAGGGGCAGGTTTTACGCATGATGCAGTAAGTGCGCAGACCTATACCGGAAAAGCGATCAAGCCGGCTCTGAATGTTTATTTCGGATCCACACATTTAGAAGAGAAGAAAGATTATACGATCACATATGTGAACAATACGAATGCCGGCATGGCTGCATTTACCATCACCGGGAAGGGAAACTATAGCGGAAAAGAAGCGGACAGTTTCAAAATCCTAAAAAAGGATATTAGTGCCGGTGATGTGTCCTTCTCAATGCCTGCGACCGCAAAGTATACACAAAAAGAACAGATGCCGGTACCTAAGATCACCTATAACGGAATGACCTTAAAGATAGATAAGGATTTCACGATCTGCTACTATTCGGATCGGTTCTGCAGTGACTATTGTCTTCCGACCGAGCCGGGGACATACTACGTCAAGATCACAGGAATCGGTAACTATCAGGGAGAAAAGAAAATCACCTATGTGATCGCTAACCCGAAAAGTAAACTGATGAGCTCCTTAAAGGCGGATAAGATCAAGGATCAGCCATATAATAACGGAAATCCCATCACATTGGATGAGACAAAGCTAGTCATCCGGGACGGCGCGAATGCTTTGAAAAAGGGAGTAGATTATGTGGTAGAAAATGCAGATTATTCCGACAACATATATCCTGGAACCGCAAAGGTAACGGTCCACGGGGTCGAGGAAAAGGGATATGTCGGAGACCTGACGCTGACCTTTAAGATTACGGGAACCGCGATCAATAAGGTTGCGATCGCAGCACCTGGTGACTGTGTGTATAACGGAGCTGAGCAGAAACCGGAGCCGGTTGTGGCAGGGCTTACGAAAGGCACGGACTACGAACTGGACTATGAGAAAAACATAAACGCAGGCAAAGCCAAGGTGATCATCAAAGGAAAAGGCGGCTATACTGGAAGCGTGAGCAAGACCTTTACGATCAAACCCGCCGCGCTCACGGCAGAGATGATCTCACTGGATCAGGCTGATCCTTATGAGTATCCTTATACAGGCTCCGGTGTAAAGCCAGTAGCAGCTATAACATTCAACGGGACAACTCTCAAGGAGGGACAAGACTATACCGTAAAAATTTCCAATAATTCAGCGATAACGACAGCATCCACGACGAGCCGGCCGACGGTAACCGTTACAGGGAAAGGCAACTTTGCAGGGAAGGCGGATAAGTTATTCAAGATCGTACCGGCAAACCTCAATAACTGTCAGGTGGTAGCAAATGCCGTTGTATACAAGGAAAAGGAAGGAAACTGGAAGACAAAGAAGATCACGGTCCTCGGACCTGATGGAAAAGCGCTGAAAGCCGGAAAGGATTATGATGATAAGAACATCCGCTACACAAAAGATGAAGCAGGACTTAACGTGATCGGAGATAAAGAGACTCTGGGTGCTGGAGATACGGTCTATCTCACGGTACAGAGCAAGGAAAGCACTTATACCGGTTCCGTCACGGGAAGCTATACAATCGCAGCACAGGACATCGGCAAGCTGACAGCCTCCCTTGATCCTAAGACCTATACCGGAAAAGCGGTGAAACTGTCCCAAAGCGATATCAGCTGGAAATCGGGCGGAAAAGCCGTCAATGATGTGACGTTTGATTTTATAGAGAGCAGTTACACGAACAACGTCAACAAAGGAAAAGCAACGGTACTTGTAAGGGGAACCGGCAACTACGGCGGAACAAAGACCATCACGTTTACGATCGGAGCCAAAGGAATCCTGTGGTGGTGGCGGAACTTGTTTAACTGAAGGCGGAGGGATTGTTCGAATCCCATTATGTACAAAAAAACAGGGTACCTTTCGGTATCCTGTTTTTTCATTACGCAGACGGAGGGATTCGAACCCTCGTGCCCCGGAGGGCAAACGCATTTCGAGTGCGCCCCGTTATGACCACTTCGATACGTCTGCATTTATTTACAAGGCAGATAATTAATGTCTTGCCCTGATTACCACGTGATTATATACAAATATCTCCTAACCGTCAACATTGAACATCCATGCTCAGCATCTTTAAGGAAGTTCGAAACTCTTCACTTCTTCAATCCCATTCAGAAAGCTTACGATTTCTTCCCTCTTGCTTCTGTTATCAAACGAAATGTAACACCTGAGCAGTGCAGTGCCGTCCGGCTGTTTTTCCCATTTGATCGAAGACATCTTGGCATTTTGCTGTTTCAGCTTTTTTTCAAGCTCAGCATATCCGCATTCCATGTCGTTCAGCTCAAATGAAACAGATGCATTTATCTGATGCCTGTAATCGGAAAAATCATGGTGAAGCATGATCTGGACTATCTCTACGAATATCACGGATCCGATACCTACTGCATACATACCGGAGCCTATTACCATACCTATGCCGATAGTTGCCCATATACCGGCAGCCGTGGTCACTCCCGAAACATTTCCTCTCTTTCCGATGAAAACAATTCCTCCCGAAAGAATACCCATTCCGGCGATGATACCGGCCGCAACCCTGGAAACGTCCACTCTGATTCCTGCCATTTCATAATCCCGAAGGACATCGAAAAATGCATATTTAGATATGATCATCATGAGCGCCGCTGCCATCGATATCAGTATATGAGTACGGAGCCCCGCGACTTTGTACCGCTGCTCTCTCTCATAACCTATGACGGCACCTGCCAGAATGGCAAGGAAGATTCTGAAAAGATACACCAGATCGTTGAGCGTTATGATTTTTTCCATAAATAATACACTCCTTTAAGCCTTATTCTTTAGTGATGATCTGAACGGTTTCCCGATAATAAACGGGAAAAACCTGCGGATTATGAAAATCATGAACGTTGAATACGCCGTGATCACTGTTATCACGATCAGGTAGCAGATGTATCCCCGCGCCCTTGTCAGATACTGATTGGCATACATGGCCATCTTCAGTGCGAATGTCAGAACAGTCTGGGAATTATGAGTGACCATGAAGATCAGGGAACCTATGCCCCAGTAACACGGCAGCGACATTCTCGGAAGCCCCATGCAAAGACATATCATCCCGAAGCTTCCCGAAAGCGCGCAAACAAAGAAGAAGAAAACATTCCTGAATGCCAGCGTACGGAAATCGATTCCGTTATTGATCTGAAACAGTGCCAGAACAGCACCGAAAAGGATCATTGCAAGGACTATATAAGCCATTCGGTATTTTGCGCTTATTTTCCCTTTTTCATTCAGTTGCGGCGATCTGAAGAAATCGCCTAGCCTTGTTCCCTTTCCAAGAAGCCTGTGCGTGTAATAGCCGATCGTGATGAATCCGCATACGAGAACCGGCCTTAGCAGCACTAACAGAAACTCATGCAGTCTCTCCGTTAGTGGAGTAGGATATTCAGCTATCCTGAGAAAATATGCGAGCAGATATACTATGGCATTCGAAAGCACAACTACTGCAACAAAAGGCAGATCCTCTCTGATTTTCCTCCGTGTGAATATGAACAACATCTCCCCGAGAAAAAGCGCCGGAAGAAACCACAATACGTTCATCCCGTAACCGGAAAGAACATACCAGATATTCAGATACAGCGTCTGCGGAGCGATTTCTCCTTTGATGAGCGCAACAGCGACAAATATCAGATAAAAGAAGGAAAACCAGAAATAAGGTATCATGATCCCACGAAACCTGGTCTTTGCAACATCTTTAAAAGGCTTTATCTCTTCATTCTTCATCGCCAGAAGAATTCCCGTAACGATGAAGAACATCGGCATATGAAATGAAAAAATGAATACGCATAAAGGCTTGATATACGGCGAGAACGTGAAGATCGAGTCTCCCTGCAGATGGCCGATAAGAACAAGT
>JAILNQ010000050.1 GCA_024691425.1 Lachnospiraceae bacterium | reverse complement strand
ATGGCGTACATAACGACCGCAGGATATGAACGTGTTGCACCTCGTGCAGATGAATACAGCATCTGGGTCAATCTGAAAAAGGGAAAATCATTCGCTGATTTCAAAGAGGAATTCGAAGACGCATATCCGGATGCTGAAGTAACTGATTACAGAGAAGCGGCCAGGAGCACGACGGGTGTCGTATCGACCGGAATGAAAGCAGTAGCCGTGCTCATCGCCGCACTTACGGTATTGATCGTCGCATTTGTCGAATCGCTCATAGTGCGTGCTCAGATAACAAGGGAGTGGAGAAACCTCGGAGTGTCGAAGGCGCTCGGGTTCACGTCGGGACAGCTCATTCGGCAGACGATGCTGTCGAACATGCCGGCCATAGCTATAGGCATAACGATAGGACTCATCGTGTCGCGCTCATCCGGAGCCGCACTCATGAAATCCGCTTTCGGAATATTCGGGTTCAGGAAGGCAATCTTCACCGTGCTGCCCGTATCGTATGTGCTGACAGCGGTCATCATATGCGGGATCGCGATGGTTACCGCGGCATTCCTCGGCCGCAGGATAAAGGTTCTCGAACCGGTGAAGATGATAACGGAAGAGTAAAAGAAAACCGGGCTTACATAGCCCGGTTTGTTACTTTCGAAGAAGTCATTATCTCGTTTTTTATCAGGTCAATGGTTTTCTGGCAGAAGGGACATACCGCAGTTACTGCAGCCGGCTTGACATTGAAGCCGCCTAGGCAGTTCGGACACGTTACCCGTTTCAGGTCTTCTTTTTCAACCCCTCCTGTCACATTTTCGAGATCGGAATCATCCATAACGCTCATTCCCGTAAAAAACATAACTGATACCTCGCAAAAATCACTGGACCGTCGAATATCCGAAACCGTTACAGATAGCGTCGACCTTTACGCCCTTAGCGCAAAGCGGGCAGCTGTCGGCTCCGTAGCTGGCGTAGTCGGGAAGGTCTTTCGTTGAATACAGCGAACGTATCGGAAGATTCTCTATCTGAGTTGCTACCGAGAATATGGCAGAAATCCCGACAGGCGTGCCGCCGTAGAATCTTATCGAGCTTATGGCACCGTTCAGCGTGCTTCCGGTCGTAGCCGTATCAATGAGAACGAGAACGCGCTTGCCTTTTATCATGTGCTGGTTGTTCTCGCGGAACATCATCTGTCCGCTGATGTTGTACTCGGGACTCGTGATGTATATGGTCTTATGGCGGTTCGCGGAGATCATGCCGGCCTTCGTGAGCTTGTTGGCCATGTACGCTCCGACGACTTCCGTGCCGTTGATGCACAGTATCGTGTCAATGACTTCTGATGCAAGATAAAGGTCCGCGAGCTCCTCGCCGGTTGCTCTTGCCTCACGCTGCCTCGCCTTCATATCGCTCAAGTCCATGTAGTAGTTGACGTGGGAATTGGGCGTGATGAAATGACCGGGAATGTACCGGAGAACGACGTCTTTGTTCTTGGCATAATCGATTTTCTTATAATCCTGCATGTTATTCCTCCCCTCTTGTCTGAAAAAGCTTTTATGCGGATATTATAGCATTTTCTGCTCCCCTTTTTCAATTGTAAAAGGACTTAGGATGAATTATACTATTTACTGTCATAAATGCAGTTTTTGGCGTTTATGAAAGCACAGTCCTATCCGGATCGGAGAAAAGAGATGAAGCTCTTGATTTCGGGCGTTCTGACACTTGCTGTGCTCATTGCGCTCCACGTTCCGCAGCTGAAAAAGAAGAAAGGGATCATACTGGCCGGCTATGCGCTCGGTATGGTTCTGTTTTTTGCCGTCTACAATTTCCGCACGCTCGGAAATATCATAACTTTCTATCATCCCTTTGACCAGAGCATGTATCAGAAAGAGTTCCTTGAAGAGGGCGAGTATCCCGACGCGTTCCTTGACGAGTTCTTCAAGGGGAAGACCGTGTATGTTCCGGATGATGCCTATGATGTGAAGGACGAGGTCGGGATGGACACGGATACGCTCGAGCAGTTCGATGAGGACGGCAACTATTTTCTCTACAGGTATTATCATTCAGTGAACATGTGGAACTACCTTGAGTTCAACAGGGCGGAAGTTATAAAGGATCCTGCGCTCAACGGGATACTCATTTCCGATGAGCAGAAGGCGCTCTTTGAGGACATAGGCTACGCCAACGACATGATGCGCTACACGTTCCCGATGACCAAGTACAACGGCGAATGGGGTAACGGTTTCCATTACTACTGGTTCTACAATGCGTTCATATCTGAATCGCATGTTTACATATGCACCGAGGGCATTGATGATGAAAGCCCGCTCGTTGTCATATGCCAGCATGAGAGGCGCCATGACACGGACAGCTACTACATTGCATCAAAATCTTACTTTGACGAGGTGATCGCGAAATGAGCCCGCTGGAAACATTCATAACTGAATATCTGGCGGAATGGTCTGCGGTATATTTTATCAGGCAGTATATCGTGCTGCTCGTACTTTTTGTGTTCGGAGCCATACTGTCCGATCTTATGCTGGGCAAAGACACTTCATGGATCAAGCGGAGCCTTCTTGCCTTTCCGCTCGGAGTATCCGCATTCATCGTCAGCGCATATGCGATGCTCGTTATCGGTATACCGTACAATACGATGACGGTAAGCCTCATATGGG
>JAILNQ010000030.1 GCA_024691425.1 Lachnospiraceae bacterium | reverse complement strand
AGACCGCCTCGTTATGACCACTTCGATACCTCTCCATAACGGTCCGTATATGTTTTATGCCATACGGCGCAAAAAGTATTCTAACAAACCTCGGCTGCGGTGTCAACCTGCAAACTGGAATATGCAGAAAGCGAAATACACGATGAGCAGTACTATTCCCTGTATCCTGTAAAGCCTTCCCTTTATGAGCGCGGGAACGGTAACAAACGCCATTACAAGGAACATGAGCGGAATGTCTATTATGAATGAAGCAGGCATCCCGGCGAACGTCTTGCCGACAGGCACTGCGAACGGCGAGAGCGTGCACGACAGTCCAGATACAAGAACAAGGTTGAAAAGGTTGGCCCCTATGACATTTCCGAGCGAAAGCGCACCGAGCCCTTTCCTGAGCGATGTTATGGCCGTGACAAGTTCCGGAAGCGATGTGCCGAGCGCTACAAACGTAAGCGCTATGACGGATTCGGGCACTCCGATCCACTCGGCAATAATGGTACCGTTGTCAACTAAAAGATCTGCACCCACTGCAATGAGCGCAGCACCTACCACGAGCATGACGAGAAGCTTCCAAAGAGGTGCGGGGGCTTCTGCCTCCTTCTCCTCCGGGGCAGCCCCTGTGCCTTCGGCATCCGGCTTTTCCTCAGGGGGCGCTTCAAGCGCGCGCCGTACTGAGATCACCATGTAAACCACAAACACGAGAAGCAGCAGTATTCCCGTTACCCTCGAAAAATAGCCGGCAGTATAGGCAACCGTGCAGTAGAACGCGGCAGCAGTAAAGAAGAAGAACGTCGGCAGCACCAGACTTTTCCGCTCAACTTTTGAAGGCCGAAAGGCTATCGTCAGCGCCGCAATAAGCGCAGTATTGCATATGATCGAGCCGATTGCGTTTCCGTATGCGATCTCTCCGTGCCCTTTAAGCGCCGAGGACGCAGATACCATCACCTCCGGAAGAGTTGTTCCGATCGAGACAACGGTCGCACCGACAAGTATCTCGGGCATCCGGAATTTCTCCGCAATCCCGGCGGCACCGTCAACAAACCAGTCTCCGCCTTTTATCAGGCATATGAATCCAACAATGAAAAGCAGTATGGGAACTATCATCCGTCAACCCTCCGTAATATATCTTGCAATTGCCATGTCATCAGGTGTCGTGATCTTTATGTTTCGGTAATCTCCCATGACAAGCCTGACCTTTTTGCCGGAAAACAGCTCGAACACCATTGTGTCATCCGTGACGGTTATCCCTTTTTTCATGATATCGTCCTCAGATTCAATGAGCCGGCTGTACGCCTCGTAGATCCGGCGAAAATCAAAAGTCTGCGGGGTCTGCATCAGCCACGCAAGGTCGCGCGGCACCGTCTCTACGGCAAACCCTCCCGCATCGGCAAGTTTTATCGTATCCTTCGCCGGAACCGCTGCGGCTGCGGCTTTGAAACGGGCGGCCGCTTCAAAAGTGCGCCCTATGATCTCTTCGCTTACAAAAGGCCTTGCCCCGTCATGAATGAACACTATGTCACAGGGTTCGGCGGATGCGCCCTCCCACATGCACACAAGCGCCTTCATGCCGTTATATACCGAATGGTACCGCTCATGTCCGGCCGAGGCTATGCACCGGACTTTTGAGAATCCGTATTTTTCAACTATTTCCGATGAACAGTATTGCCTGTCATCCTCACCGCAGACAAGGACTATATCATCCACAAAGCTTTCCTCGAATACTTTCAGGCTGTGGCATATGAGCGGCCTTCCGGCAAGATCCATATACTGTTTGGGGATGTCGCCTCCCATACGTTTTCCGCTGCCGCCCGCAAGTACTACGGCGGCCGTTCTTTTTCCATCCTTCATATCTTCTTCCCGCTGTTTGCGCCCGGTATATCGGACCGGCCGTTACATGGCAAGATTGGGTACCGCGTTCAGCGTATAATCCGCAAACCTTCCCTTTAAATATTCATGATATGCCGCAACACCGACCATTGCCGCATTGTCGGTACAGTATACCGGTGACGGACAGTAAAACCGCACACCCTCACGTTCACAGGCAGATGCCATGCCGGCACGGAGCGCAGTATTGCTGGCAACACCGCCCGCTAATGCGAAATCCTTCGCGTCAAACTGCCTTATCGCCATCACGGCATGCTCAGTAAGAACATCCACGACTGCCTTCTGGAATGAAGCCGCCAGATCATATCGGTTCACGTCCTCGCCCTTCATCTCTGCATGATTTATGTAGTTGAGCACTGCACTTTTCAGGCCTGAGAAGCTGAAATCGTAATCGCTTCCTCCGACTTTCGCCTTCGGGAACTCTATCGCAGTGCTGTCGCCTTTCTTTGAAGCCTCATCTATCTTAGGGCCTCCCGGATAGCCGAGCCCTATAGCTCTTGCGACCTTATCGAAAGCCTCACCCGCCGCGTCATCCCTTGTACGGCCTAAGACCTCATATACACCATGGTCCTTCACCATGACGAGATGCGTATGCCCGCCGGATACGACAAGCGAAAGGAACGGAGGTTCAAGTTCAGGATGCTCTATGTAATTCGCGCATATGTGGCCATGAATATGATGCACGCCTATGAGCGGGATATCTGCAGCGAACGCTATCGCCTTCGCCTCGGCGACTCCTACAAGAAGCGGACCTACAAGGCCCGGACCGTAGGTCACCGCAATGGCATCCATATCCTTAAGGGAATATCCGCTTTCCCTGAGTGCCGCCTCTATGACCGGGTTGATCTTTTCAATATGCTTTCTTGAGGCTATTTCAGGAACAACCCCGCCGTAAAGTGTATGCAGGTCTATCTGGGAATATATGATGTTCGACAGGACGTTCCTTCCGTCAGCTACGACAGCGGCCGCTGTTTCATCGCACGAGCTCTCGATCGCGAGGATTTTCACTTCACCCATTGTCATCCCCCGGCTCAACGAGCTCCCATCCGAGTATCTTCCAGTGACCCGCGGAATCCTTCCTCATTATGAAATGCTCCTGGACAGGAGCGATATTGGTCCCCATCCTTATGGAATATATGCAGTACAGCTGAGCCCATTCGTAACCGCCGTAATAATACTCCTGGACATCCGTGCTGCTTGAGACCGAATAGCTCGATATGACCTTCTTATCGTTCTTCCAGCTTTCTATGTCCATCCTCAGGGCGCTCAGGTACTGCTCATCAGTCTGATTCGCCACAAGCTCGTCATCAAAAAGCCTTCTTGAAAGCGTTGCAAGCTCAACGAGTTCCTCGTCCGAGTATTCCTCTCCGTAGAAGCATCTCGTTATCTCGCTGTAGAACTTGAGCACTTCCTTCGGCGTCGGAGGATAATTCGTGTCAAGGTTCCTTGCGAGTATCTCCTGGACCGCAGTCATCTGATTCTGCCTTCCTTCCGCAACAACCCTTGAGCGGTTTGAGATATAGAAAAACAGGCCCACAACACCTATTGCGAACACGACTAACACTATGAGAATTCTGGCAGGGTTACGCTTTCTCATTTGCCTTGATCAATCCTCAAATTTAAGCACTGCGCTGCGCCCGTCTTTGGCCGCATGCGTATTTTGGAAAATCTTCCGAACTTCCTTTTCGTAATCCTTCGGATAGGATAACGACGGAGAATAGTGCGTAAGCCACATCTCCTTCGGCTGCGGGTCTGCCGCCGCGGCAAGCTCTGCCGCTTCATAAAAGGTCATGTGCTTATGCTCCCTTGCTTTATCTTCCATACCAGGCTCACCGTACATGCCCTCGCATATGAAGATGTCAGCATCTGATGCCATCTCGGAAATGACAGGAACAGGTCTCGTGTCCGTGCAGTACGTGACTTTGAGCCCTTTTCTGGCCGGTCCGATGACCATATCAGGGGTATATGTCTTTCCGTCCTCCGTGACGGTCTCGCCTTTCTGCAGGCGGTTCCAGTACGGAAGCGGTATCTGAAGCTCTTTTGCCCTGTCGGCATCGAATCTGCCGATCCTCGGGATCCTCAGCGTATAGCCGTAGCAGCTGACGTTATGGCTCACCTTGAAAGCTTCAAGCTCATAGCCGGCAAACGAAAATACCTGCCTCGGCTCTGTGATCTCCACGAACTTAAGCTTGAACGGAAGGTCGGGCGCGATCGTACGCAGAGCATTCACAACCCTTTCAAGCCCTTTAGGGCCTATCATAGTTATCGGCTCAACCCTCTCGGAATTCCCGATGCTGAGAAGCAGTCCGGGAAGCCCGCTTATATGGTCGGCATGATAATGCGTGAAACATATGACGTCGATCGGGTTCGGGCTCCAGCCCTTCTCCTTCATGGCGATCTGCGTGCCTTCTCCGCAGTCTATCAGTATATTGCTGCCGTTGTACCTCATCATGAGGCTCGTCAGCCATCTGTAAGGAAGCGGCATCATTCCGCCGGTTCCGAGCAAACAGACATCTAACATATTTACCCCTTATTTCCTCAGCCAGTATATCCTGGCATCTTCCGGAGGATTCCTGTAATACCCCGGCCTGATGCCCTCGAATACGAATCCGAGGCTTTCATAGAGCGCTATCGCGGGAAGGTTACCGGCCCTGACTTCAAGTGTGAACTCTTCGGCTCCCAGTCTGCGTCCCCGTTCGATGACCTCGGCGACCATCTTATGAGCTATGCCTTGGTTCCTGTATTCCGGAAGAACCATAACATTTGTTATTTCACCAGTGCCGACGATGTTCCTGACACCTGCAGCTCCTGTTATTTTATCCCCGTCTGTTGCGAGAACATACTCGACGCCCGGCTGCTCAAAAGTTTCCCTGTACACCTTCTCTGACCACGGATCAGGGAAAATCATCTCCTCGAGCCTTGCAACGGCCGGTATGTCATTTTCCGTCATGGTCCTTATATTCAGCATGTATCTTTTTTCCGTTCCCGTTCGGCCTGGGACATCCGCAGGTACTCAGGCTTATGGTCTGCAGCACTGACGGTTCTGCCTTCGGCAAAGTATCCGGCCGCAAGGGTTGCAAGGCAGGCTGCCCTCTGGCGGCTCATATGCGGCGGCGCATATGTGTATGGAACAGACATCGCGGCGGCTATGACTTCCTTCGATACGGGGACGCCGTCTCCGAGGAATAAGACCGGACGGCCTATTTCATTGAGAAGTCCAGCTACCGTTCCCATATCCTCAGCGAACTCGGGATGGAGCACAATGAGCCTTCCCTCTTTGTCGAATTCATAAAATCCTGTGTAGACCTGGCCGCGTCTTGCGTCCATTATCGGGCAGATCACATCTGAAATGCCCCACGCGTTCATCGCAAGAGCATCCACCGTCGGTACCTCGATTATCGGTATATCAAGTGCAAGTCCGAGTCCCTTTGCGGTTGCAGATCCGATCCGAAGTCCCGTAAAAGACCCCGGTCCTGCCGCAACTGCTATCGCATCGACCGTCTCAAGGTCAAGCTCCGTCATTTTCTTGATCTCGTCAAGCATCGGCAGAAGCGTCTGCGAATGAGTTTTCTTGTAGTTGACCGTATATTCGGCCGTGACGGTATCATCGGCCAGTACAGCCACCGTGGCGACAAGCCCCGATGAATCAATGGCTATTATCTTCATCTTTGCGACTTTCTATAGTGATCTTCCTGTAATCGTTCCCCTTTGACGCATCCTTTGCGATGGTCACGAAAGTTACGCTCTTCGGAAGCACATCTTCTACAAGATCGGCCCATTCCACGAGCGAAACGCCTTCGCCATAAAAGCAGTCCTCATATCCTATTTCGTCCATTTCCGTAACATCGCCAAGTCTGTATACATCAAAATGATAAAATGGCATTCTGCCGCCTTCATATATCTGAAGGATCGTGAATGTCGGGCTTACGACCGGCTCATCTATTCCGAGCCCCGCCGCGAATCCTTTCGCGAACGCGGTCTTTCCGGCCCCGAGTCCTCCTATGAGCGCGAAAACATCGCCCGCCTCCGATTTTTCCGCCACAGAGCGGGCAAGGGCGAACGTATCTTCCGCGCTGAATGAATCAAAGGTCTTTATCATCTGATGTTAACCTGCTTCGGGTCCATATGGGTACTGATGAGCGCTATTACCGTATCTTTCTGCTCTCCCATATCCTCTTTCGGGAAAATGCAGGCATTGACCCTGCTCGTATATAAAATGATCGACCTTGATGTCGAAACAGCCTTATATAACTTATCCCATGTAATGCTGTCCTCAGCATCCTCCGTCCTTACCGTGATTCCTGTTTCATCGACCGTATAATGAAGCGGCGCGGCAAAAACCTTGTTCTTCTTCACCTGCTGCCCTGACCTTAAGTAAAGCGCTATCGGCTGGTAGAAAACGCATATCACGCCGGCAAGAAGATATATCCACTGATGCGCCGCGAAAAATCCTATCAAGAGCACTATCCCAAGAGCTTCTCCGACTATCCCGGCAAAAGAAGCAAACGTATGCCTGAGCATGTAGTCGTACATCTTTCCCGTTGTCATCTTTACATCGAATTCAGCGCTCATAAGTATTCAGCCTCCGCATACTGACCTCTTAAATCCCGATAGAACTCCAGCGTTGCCATCGTCTGATAGGGAACTATCCATAATGATGCTATTCCGAGGCTCAGCATCAGAAGAACCCAATATCCTATGAACGAGAGCGAAAGATAGAGAAGTCTGAGCTTATTGCCTTTCATCATGCTGATGCTCTTCGTGAGAATCTCGCCGACACCGGCATCGGGATCATCAAGATATATCATGAAGCTCATCGAGATCATAAGATCTATCGCAACCGAGATCAGAAATCCCGCCAGGTAGGCGACAACCCACCAGAAGAACATCTTTCCGTCAAACGCTGCGTCCTTCCCGTCAGCAAAAACGGAAGACGCAATGAAGCCCGCAGGAAGCATCAGGATGAACTGCGCTCCCATCATTATGACGCTTATGATTATGACCTTATCGGGATGATTCCGGAACACGTAGAAAAGCTCCGAAACCGGCGGGCGCTCTCCGTCCGCTATCTTTCTGATTATGTTCACGTATCCGACCGCGAACAGCATTGAGATTATTCCGATCACGATCCCGAGCGCCTGAGTGATGATGCTCCAGCCCGATGAAAGATTATCCGCCGCATTTCCTGCACCGATTCCGACGGTGTATGCGGACATTATAATAATGATCAACGAATAAACGATAACAAAATAAAGGGCAAAGGAACCTGCGGCTATTCCGTAATTGCCTAGTAACTGATCCTTTGCCTTCAACTTCAGATCTGATATCGATGTTCTGTTATTATACTGCGAGATCAACATTCTGCCCTCTGAGTCCCATCGCATCATTCTCTTTCTTGTTCTGCTGATAGGGATTCTTCTCGTTACTGTATTTGATCATTGTATGCGTCGTTCCGCCCGAAACATAGGTCCTTCCGCATTCAGGACAGACCGCCGTATGTATCGTAACGCTCGCATTGATGACTTTTCCGCCGTCCTGTGCAGCTTTGGAATACGCATTGCTTACATGCTCCTGCTCGTGAGCGCGGACCCTCGCGCCCGCTGCCGTCGGTGAAATGTGCTGAGCAGACTTGAATGACACGTTCTCGTCTGAGCCGTCCTGATATTTCCTCTCCTTGCACGTCTGGCATTCCGCGGGAGAGGACCTTCTTCCAGGAGCAACCTTAGTTGATTCTCCGGGGTTCTTGACGATCTCTGTCTTTTCAGCATCATAAGTGCTGCCGGTCTGACCCGGCATGTATCCGTTGTAGTTGTAGTTGTAAATGTATCCGGTTAAAGGTGAACTGCCGATTTCCATAGGCATCCTCCTTTTCGTCCTGAAAGCCGCGCCTTACAGAATCTGTATGATACTACTGCTCCTTGAACATATCCTTCATCTGTTCGTAAACTTCATCCCCGTACATCTGCCTGAACAGTTCCTCGTCCTGTTCGAGCGACTTCTGATACTCATTCACGAAGTTCTTCCTGAATTCCGGATTGGTGGTGTACATCACAATCGGAAGCAACAACGTAAATGCCATAAGAACGATTGAAACAACAATTCCTATAACAGAAAGAATGATTCCCGTTTTAGCTCTCGGCCGCAGCGTCTCCTCGGCGCCCTTTGAAAGCAGAGCAAGTACAATTCCTATAGCCGAAAAAACAAATGGACAGCAGCACAGTATCGAAACAAGGGAAATGATCCCCAGGACCATTGATGCAGTGGCAAGCTTTTCGGCGGCAATCTCCCGGTTATCGTTCTGATACATAATGCCTCTCCTTAAAGCAGATTATAGGTAATCTTATTATACCATAAAAATCACTGTTGCAACTTTAAAAATGACGAGAAGCAGTTCCCGTCATTTTTCTTGATCATCCATGTATTATGTACATTATTTCAGTCCTCAAGTCCGAACATGTCATGTATGACATTCATGGCCTTATCGACCTCTTTTTCATCGATCAGTACAGTAACCCTTATCTCCGATGTTGAGATCATACGGATGTTTATGTTCGCATTGTAGAGACATTCGAACATCTTCGATGCGACTCCGGGATTGCTCATCATTCCGGCACCGACTATCGAAACCTTGGCAACCTTCGAATTCGCCTTGATGTCCTGCATGTTCAGGGTATCCTTTATGCTATCGAGTGCTGCAAGAGCATCAGCTTCCATATCCCTCGGTATCGTGAACGTGATATCCTTAGTGTCATCACGCCCTATGGACTGAAGTATCATGTCCACATTTATGTTTGCCTTTGCAAGCGCATCGAAAAGACGGAAGGCAACGCCCGGCCTGTCCTCCAGGCCCACAACTGAAATCCTAGTGACATTCTTATCGGCCGCAACGCCGGAAACAAGCATTCTCTCCACTTTAACAACCTCCTTAACAACTGTGCCCTCGGCCTCAGACATGCTTGAGCGCACAACAAGTTTCACGCCGTATTTCTTCGCCAGCTCAACTGATCTGTTATGAAGCACTCCTGCACCTAATGTAGCAAGGTCGAGCATTTCATCATAAGTGATCTCCTTGAGCTTGCGTGCTTTCGGAACAATTCTCGGATCGGCGGTATATACGCCCTCTACATCCGTATATATCTCACATTTATCCGCATGGAGCGCAGCCGCGAGTGCAACCGCAGTCGTATCTGATCCTCCTCTGCCGAGCGTCGTATAATCATCATATTTGTTCACACCCTGGAATCCTGTGATGATCACGATCTTCTTAAGGTCGAGCTCATTGCGGATCCTTTCAGTGTCGATCCTTTTAAGCCTTGCGTTTCCGTAAACGCTCGTGGTGTGCATAGCAACCTGATAAGCGTTCAGCGAAACGGCAGGGATTCCCATTGAATCCATCGCCAAAGCCATCATGGCAACGCTGACCTGCTCTCCCGTCGTCATGAGCATGTCGAGCTCACGTCTCGGCGGATTCGGGTTGATTGATTTAGCCATGTCGATAAGAACGTCTGTCTGCTTGCCCATTGCGGACAGGACGACAACAACGTCATTCCCGGCCTTATAATCGGCTATGCATCGTTTCGCAACGTTCATTATGCGATCATTGTCGGCAACCGATGTGCCTCCGAACTTCTTTACAACCAGCATTTCCTCATTTCTCCTCAAATCTTATGCTGCCGATCACTCCCGGAATACTGTTCAGTTTCTCATCAAATGAACTCTCGGGCAACGGCGGCGTTACGAAGCCGAACTCATCTGCGGCTTCATCCGTCTCAATAAATTCGGCATCGCCGAATACCGACCTTATCTTCTCCTCGCATTCAACGCGCTTACCGGAAACTCTGACAAAGAATCTCCTCGTAGCACTCTTTACTCCTGTCAGCTCAAGCTTTTCGGCAGACCAGGCAACTCTTATATGTTTTCCGATATGCCTTGCTGCATCAACGACATCCGCCACGACCGCGCAGGCCGTCGGGAGCTTTCCTGCTCCGCTTCCGTAGAACATGACGTCGCCTATCTCGCTGCCTCTGATGAAAATCGCGTTGAACACACCGTTCACGCTATAGAGCGGATGTGAGGCTTTCACGATGAAAGGAGCGACCATAGCGTAATACTTCCCGTCCTCGCATGTCGAGGATGCCAGAAGCTTTATCGCACATTTCATCTTCTCAGCATACTGTATATCCCTGGCGGTTATCTTCGATATGCCTTCAGTATAAATATCTTCATAGTTGACGCTCTTTCCGAATGCCAGAGATGAGAGGATCGCGATCTTCCTGCATGCATCGTATCCCTCGATATCTGCTTCAGGATTGCGTTCCGCATATCCAAGCTGCTGAGCGGTCGAAAGAGCCTTATCGAATTCCCATCCTTCATCGGCCATCTGCGTCAGAATATAATTCGTCGTACCGTTGAGTATGCCTCTTATCTCAAGAATCCTGTCAGCAGTGAGCGATGAATTAAGAGGCCGCACAATAGGAATCGATCCGCCTACGCTCGCCTCGAACAGGAAGTTAACGCTGTTCTTCTTCGCTATCTCAATAAGCTCCGGTCCGTGAGCCGCAACGAGTTCCTTATTTGAAGTGCACACGCTCTTGCCGGATAGCAGGCTCTTCTTTACGAAGGTGTATGCCGGTTCGACTCCTCCCATGACCTCAACGACGATCTTAACATCAGGATCGTTCAGTATGATGTCAAAATCATGCACAAGGATTTCTTCCACTCGGTCACCCGGAAAATCGCGCAAGTCAAGCACATATCTGATCCTGATCTGATCTCCGGTCCTCTCATTTATGGAGCTGTTGTTCTTGTCGATGACCTCAACAACACCTGAGCCCACCGTACCATATCCGAGTACTGCTATATCAATCATAGTCTGCACCGCCTTTTAAGGGTTCTGATTTATCCACTTCAGATATGCGTTTATGAACGGATCGAGGTATCCGTCGAGCACTGCATCCGCCTGTGCCACTTCCTGCTCCGTCCTTGTATCCTTAACCATAGTGTACGGCTGAAGCACATACGATCTGATCTGGCTTCCCCACGCTATGTCCTTTATCTCTCCGCGGATGTCCGAAAGCTTCTCGGCATTCTCTTCCTTCTTCAGAAGATACAGCTTAGCCTTCAGCATCTGCATCGCCTTGTCCTTGTTCTGGAACTGGCTCCGCTCATTCTGGCACTGCACGACGATTCCGGTCGGAATGTGCGTGATCCTTATGGCCGAGCTCGTCTTGTTGATGTGCTGGCCGCCGGCGCCTGATGAACGGTATGTATCGATACGCAGATCGTCCTCGTTGACTTCGACATCGAGGTCTTCTTCAATATCAGGCATGACATCGAGGGAAACAAAGCTCGTCTGCCTCTTTCCCTGAGCATTGAAAGGCGATATGCGCACAAGCCTGTGCACGCCCTTTTCGCCCTTGAGATATCCGTAAGCATTAGTTCCGTTTATCTGGAAAGTGACGGACTTGATTCCCGCCTCATCTCCGTCGAGCATGTCGAGAACTTCAACCGAAAATCCCTTCTTTTCAGCATACCGGCTGTACATACGGAATAGCATGCCTGCCCAGTCGCAGCTCTCCGTTCCGCCCGCTCCCGCATTGAGACGGAGTATCGCATTATTATGGTCATACTCGCCTGAAAGAAGCGTGCTGATGCGGAGGTTTTCGAGTTTTTCGGAGAATTCCGCGAACTCGCTCTGGATATCCGGGATAAGAGCCTCATCATTTTCCTCATATGCCATGGAAATAAGCTCGCCGATGTCCGAATGCTGAGCCTTCAGCTCCTTTATCGCTCCGACCGTATCCTCAAGATCCTTCAGCTCCTTAGTCATCTTCTGGGCTCTCTCGTTATCATCCCAGAACGTAGGAACTTCCATCTCACGTCGCAACTCCTCGATGCGCTGTTCCTTGTCAGTAACACCAAGGCTCGCCTCAAGCTCTGCAAGAGGCTCCGCAAGGGATCCTAATTCACTTTTTATCTGATCTAACTCTACCATAATAAAGCCTATCTGCTTCGCCCACAACAATTCTTATACTTCTTGCCGGATCCGCATGGGCACGGATCATTCGGATATATCTTGTCGCTCTCGCGCCTTACGCTCTTCTTCGGGCCAGTATCATCCTTGTTCGTTCCGGTGATCTTCGCGACTTCCTCACGTTCAACCTTCTGCTCGACACGGATATGGAACAGCATCCTTACGGTCTCTTCGCTTATCGCGTCCGTCATCGAGTTGAACATGTCATAGCCCATCATCTTGTATTCAACAAGAGGATCTCTCTGGCCGTAAGCCTGAAGGCCGATGCCCTGGCGCAGCTGGTCCATGTCATCGATGTGGTCCATCCACTTCCTGTCTATGACCTTAAGAAGAATGACACGCTCGATCTCACGGATCTGCTCGGGGGTCGGGAACTCAGCTTCCTTGGCCTCGTAGATCTTGACTACCTCTTCCTTGAGCTTATGCACAAGCTCTTCCTTCTTCATGTTCCGGATATCGGGAGTCTTAAGCTCTGCAACAGGAACTGTCGCACGGAGATGCTGATTGAGTTCCGGAAGATCCCAGTCTTCGGAATTCGAAACATCGCCAATGCACATCTCTGTCGTACTCTCAACGAAATCCATCGCCATCTTGAAGATCACGTCACGCATGCTCTCGCCGTCAAGCACGCGGCGGCGCTCGGCATAGATTATCTCTCTCTGCTCGTTCATGACCTGATCGTACTCAAGAAGGTTCTTTCTGATTCCGAAGTTGTTGTTCTCTATTCTCTTCTGAGCTTTCTCTATCGCGCTCGTCAGCATCGAATGCTCGATCTGCTCATTCTCGGGAACGCCGAGTGCATTGAATATGCTCATGAGTCTGTCGGATCCGAACAGTCTCATAAGATCGTCCTCAAGTGAAATGAAGAACCTTGATTCACCGGGATCGCCCTGACGTCCGGAACGTCCGCGCAGCTGGTTATCGATACGCCTCGATTCGTGGCGTTCCGTTCCTATGATCTTCAGTCCGCCTGCTGCCCTTGACTCTTCATCGAGCTTGATATCGGTACCACGGCCTGCCATGTTCGTCGCTATGGTTACGGCTCCGTGCACACCGGCTTCCGCGACTATCGCGGCCTCGAGCTCATGGAACTTCGCATTCAGCACTTTATGCTCTATGCCGCGTCTCGTAAGGAGCTTTGAAAGCTCTTCCGAAGCCTCGATCGTGATCGTACCGACAAGTATCGGCTGACCGGTCGCGTGGGCTCTTTCTATCTCATCGCATATTGCGTGAAGCTTTTCTTTTCTAGTCTTGTAAACTGCATCATGCAGGTCTATTCTGGCTACAGGCTTGTTCGTCGGAATCTCGATGACGTCCATTCCGTAAATGTCACGGAATTCTTTTTCCTCGGTAAGAGCCGTACCGGTCATGCCGCACTTCTTCTCGAATTTGTTGAAGAAGTTCTGGAATGTTATGGTCGCGAGCGTCTTGCTCTCACGCTTAACCTTGACATGCTCCTTTGCCTCAATGGCCTGATGAAGTCCGTCCGAATAACGGCGGCCGGGCATTATACGTCCCGTGAATTCATCGACGATGAGAACCTCATCATCCTTGACGACGTAATCCTGATCACGGAACATGAGGTTGTGCGCACGCAGCGCAAGTATAACGTTGTTCTGTATCTCGACGTTCTCTGAATCAGCCAGGTTCTCTATCTGGAAGAATTTCTCGACTTTTCCTACACCCTGAGCAGTAAGCGTTACGAATTTGTCTTTCTCGTTAACGATGAAGTCCCCGGTCTCTTCACGCTCAACTCCCATGATGGCGTCCATCTTGGAAAGGTCCTCCATGTCCTTACCGCGCTTAAGCTGTCTTGCAAGGACATCGCAGACTTCATAGAGCTTCGTTGATTTTCCGCTCTGGCCTGAAATGATGAGCGGCGTACGTGCTTCATCGATGAGAACCGAGTCGACCTCGTCGATGATGGCGTAAGCAAGATCTCTCAGAACGAGCTGCTCCTTGTAGATGACCATGTTGTCACGCAGATAATCGAATCCGAGCTCGTTGTTCGTTACATATGTGATGTCGCAGTTGTATGCGTTCCGCCTCTCTTCAGGTTTCATGGAATTAAGGACGACGCCGACGGTAAGACCTAGGAACTCATGAACCTGTCCCATCCACTCCGCGTCACGGTTGGCGAGGTAGTCATTGACAGTTACGACATGGACTCCGCGTCCTGTAAGCGCGTTAAGATATGCAGGGAGAGTTGCAACGAGTGTTTTACCTTCACCTGTTTTCATTTCGGCTATACGGCCCTGGTGAAGTATGATACCGCCGATGAGCTGAACCCTGTAGTGCTCCATCTTGAGCACGCGTCTTGCGGCTTCCCTGACGGTCGCGTATGCTTCAGGAAGAAGCTTGTCAAGGCTTTCTCCGTTCGCATATCTTTTCTTGTATTCTATCGTAAGAGCCCGGAGCTGAGAATCTGACATTTCCATCATCTTCGGGCGAAGCGATTCGATCTTATCCACGAGCGGCAGGATAAGCTTTACCTCGCGCTCGCTATGTGTTCCGAATATCTTTTCAACTATGTTCATTTCATATCTCCGTTACTGTACCGGCATAAAACAGACCAAATTACATTTTAACAGAAGCGCCGGGCTTATTCAACACGAAAAAGGGACTGCTTCTTATACTTATGACGCAGGCAATTGCCTTGAGGCAGGAAATCCTGTATAATCAATGCGCAGAACATTTTTAACGGAGGGTTATCATGGAGAAGGAAGTAGGTTGTTTTAAGGTCTGGACGGACGAGGACGGCAGAAGGATCGTATATTCACGCGGAAGCGGGATCGCGCATGCTCACGAGATCGCATGGCTCTATGAAACGATAGTCGAGTTTTCCGAAGAATGGCACGACGATAAGGGATTCGTCTACATGGCGTTCATCGAGGATCTCGAGCAGGTCAGCCCGAAGGGGAGCATCCAGTATGTCGAGCTTCACCGCAACCTTGAATCATGCGGCTGCAAGTACATAGCATACATCGAGGGCAATTCCTACGAGGTATCCGTGCAGTCGTTCAAGCACAAACAGATGAGCAACACCCCAAGGACCGAGAACCGTTATTTCCCTACGCAGTACGAGGGACTCAAGTGGTTCGAGGAAATGGGATTCTGATTTTTTCTGAGGGAATGATATGTCAGTCAAAAAGAAATACAGCAAGCCTTTCGGCAATCTGAACAGTCTGAAAACAAGCTTTTTCGACAATAACGACGGCATGCTCGATATGGCCGACGGAATGGCCGATGTCCTGCTCATGCAGCCGAAAAGGACAACGTGCAAGATCTGCGGGGCAAAGCTCGGCGCGCCGTTATACCATAGCCACCGCATCGGCTACATCGAGTGCCCCATGTGCGGACATCTCAACAGCGAATGCGAAGATACGGATGCTTTCGCCAGCGCGGTCTATGTTGAGGACGATTACTCGAAGAACTACAGCGCCGCAGACAAGGAAAGCTATATAAGAAGGCGCGACATGATATATGCACCCAAAGCCGAATATCTGCGCGACTGCCTGAAACATGATGGGCTCTCTTCCGAAGATGTGAAGATACTCGATATAGGTGCAGGCTGCGGATACTTCGTATCGGCCGCACGTCAGCTCGGAATGACTGCAACAGGGATCGATGTTTCCGACAGCGAGGTCGAATACGGGAATTCGATGACCGATGAACCGTACCTTACCCATGTAGGGCTTACAGATTCCATAGACTACATAAGGAACACCGATGCCAACGTGCTTACCGCGATAGGCGTTCTCGAGCACCTCGTGCATCTCGACGAGAATATCGATGCGATAAAAGAGAACGGCAGCATCCGCTATGTCTTCGCATCTGTTCCGATGTTCTCTTTCTCGAGCTGTTTCGAAGTTGCTTTCGCCAACGGCTATAACCGCCACACCGGCGGGACGCACACCCATCTTTTCACTGACGATTCAGTTCAGAAAATGGCCGAGCGCATGGGCTTCGAGATAGCATACGAATGGCGTTTCGGTTCCGACATAAACGATCTGTACAGATTCCTGATGGTATCGATGCAGAAGAACAACAATGCGGATTTCTCGCGGTTCTTCTCAGACAGATTCGTGCCTCTCATGGATGAGCTCCAGCAGGTTGTCGACAGGAGTGATTTCTCATCGGAGCTGCATTTCATATTAAAGCGCGTATAAACCGAATATCATAG
The DNA here is from genome assembly GCA_024691425.1 of Lachnospiraceae bacterium. Taxonomy (GTDB): domain Bacteria; phylum Bacillota; class Clostridia; order Lachnospirales; family Lachnospiraceae; genus UBA2868. The sequence goes on along the minus strand of JAILNQ010000030.1, from coordinate 13,728 downwards.
CTGTAAGCTGATGAACAGAACGGCATAACAAAAGGATGGGCAGATTACCCATCCTTTTCTGTGTTCAATGGTATTTGGGAGAGTCCTTCCGAAAAATCAGTACTGCTTCGGAGCCTCTTCCTTGTTCATGACGCGAAGTCCGCCCTGTGCGAGAGCAAGAAGCTCGTCCTCTCCGGGATATACAGTAAAAGGCGCGATCCATTCACATCTTTCCTTAAGCCCGGCAACCACTTCCTTATCATAAGCGATTCCGCCCGTCACTATTATCTGATCAACCTTGCCGTTCAGCACGCATGCCATCGAGCCGATGTCCTTAGCCATCTGCAGGATGAATGCATCCCTGTATTCCTTAGCCTTGGCATCTCCTTCATTGATCATCTTGTCAACATTGCGCATGTCGTTCGTTCCGAGGTATGCATTGAAACCGCCTTCGCCGACAAGCATCTTATATACCTGCTTCTCGGTGTATTCTCCTGAGAAGCACATCTTAACGAGAGCTCCGGGAGGCACGGCGCCAGCACGCTCAGGTGAGAATGCTCCGTCGCCGTCGAGCGCGTTGAATATATCGATGACTTTTCCGTTCTTATGAGGTCCGACCGAACATCCGCCGCCCATGTGGACAACGATGAGGTTAAGATCCTCGTACTTCTTTCCGGCTTCCCTGGCGTAACGCTTAGCAACCGCCTTCTGATTGAGGGCATGGAATTTGCTGACTCTCGGAAGCGCGGGACATCCCGAATACCGTGCGATATCCATCATCTCATCAACGACAACGGGGTCAACGATATATGAAGGTATCGACAGGCTGTCACCGATCTCTCTTGCGAGAATTCCGCCGAGGTTCGATGCATGCTGTCCCTGCACTCCGACCTTGAGGTCCTCAAGGAGCGCATCCGTAACTTCATATGTTCCGCCGGGGATGGGCTTCAGCATTCCGCCGCGTCCGACTACGAAATCGAGAGTATTGATGTCAAAGTTCTTTTCCTTGAGGAAGTTGAGGATGATATCCTTACGGAAATCCTTCTGAGCGAAAATCGATTCATATGAGTTGATCTCCTCCGTACTATGTCTGAGGGTCTCGTCAAAAAGAAGATTTTCATCTTCGAAAATCCCGATCTTTGTAGACGTGGAGCCGGGATTAATGATCAGACTTTTAAGTCCCATACTGATGTCTCCTTTCGATACATAACGCAAGAATGATCACCGTTTGATCAAAAGCCTTGGAGTACGTCGTTACTTGATGAGGTTTTTTCGAATCTAGTAACGTAACGTGCGGAAACGGAGCGAAAGCGCCTTTTGAGCAAATGCGTGATCATTCGATGCGAATATTGTTCAATTACTTCTTCAATTCATGTGCAACGATAGCGGCGAGCGCTATGGAATTCACCTTCGTCTCGAACGTGTCCGCACGGCTCGTGAGAACGACAGGTGCCTTTGTTCCTGTAAGGATGCAGCCGTTCTTCATGTTCTCAACAACCTGAGTCATGCACTTGTATACGAGGTTTCCGGCGTGAAGGTCAGGGAAGATGAGGATGTCCGCATCTCCTGCAACCTTACGATCCATAGCTCCCTTTTCTTCTGCTGCGGCCGGGAAAAGAGCGATGTCAAGAGAGAGAGGTCCTTCAACCACGCATCCCTTTATATCACCGTTATCCTGCATTTTTGAAAGCTCATCCGCCTCGAGCGTGATAGGCATCTTCGGATTGACGACCTCGGTGCAGCATACTACTGCTGCCTTCGGATTCTCAACGCCGCAAGCCCTTGCAACATCAGCCGTGTATTCGATGATGCACTTCTTGTCTTCGAGCGTAGGATAAGGTATGAACGCAACATCCGATAAGAAAAGCACCCTGTCAACCTTCGGCACTTCGATAACGCAGACGTGCGAAAGGGGCTTGCCCGTACGGAGTCCGACTTCCTTGTTGAGCACGCTCTTTAAGAACGTACCTGTAGGAAGAAGTCCCTTCATGTAAATGTCGGCCTTGCCTTCTGATACGAGCGATACGGCCTTCGTAGCAGCCTCAACCTCGTCCTCGACGTTGATGATCTCGTACTCATCCATGTTCATGCCGAGCTCTGCGCCGATGGCACGGATCTCAGCCTCATTGCCGACAAGGATTGCGTCCGCAATGTCACGCTCCTTGGCAGCCTTTGCGGCCTCCAGGACAGCTTTGTCCTGGGCAACCGCTATAGCAACCTTTTTCCTGCTGATGGTCTTTATCCTGTCAAGCAGGTCATCAAAATTCTTAACCATTTAAAATCATCTCCCAAAAGTTTATTTCTATAGTGCTTACTTGGCTGCGATCGCTGCCTTGACTTCCTCAGTAAGCTTCGGAACGATCTTGTTGAGGTCTCCTACGATACCGTAGTCAGCTACATCAAATATAGGAGCATCCTCATCCTTGTTGATCGCAATGATGATATCGGATTCTTCCATACCCGCAACGTGCTGGATGGCACCTGAGATACCGATCGCGAAGTAAACGTTAGGACGTACGGTCTTACCTGTCTGGCCGACCTGCATTTCCTTCGGCTTCCAGCCTGAATCAACAACTGCACGTGAGCATGAAACCTGTCCGCCGATCGCTGCCGCAAGATCCTCAAGGATCTTGAAGTTCTCGGGAGAACCTACGCCACGGCCGCCTGATACGAGGATCTTGGCATCCATGATATCCTTGATGTCCGAAACGGCCTTAACGACTTCCTTGATCTCAACGTATCTGTCGTTCTTCGTAAAGCCGGGATTGAACTCGATGATTTCAGCCTTAGCACCCTTCTTAGGCTCGATCTTCTGCATAACGCCGGGACGTACGGTTGCCATCTGAGGACGGTTGTACGGGCAGGCGATCGTTGCGATCGTGTTTCCGCCGAATGCAGGACGTGTCATGAGGAGCTGATTGTGAAGCTGCTCGTCTTCTTTTCCCGGAACGGGAACAAGCGGGAAATCACCGATATTGAGTACTGTACAGTCAGCCGTAAGACCTGTTGCAACTCTGGCTGAAACAGTAGGGCCGAGGTCACGGCCGATAGCCGTTGCGCCTACGAGCATTATCTCGGGCTTGTACTCGTTGATGACTGAAGCAAGAGCGTGTGCGTAAGGCTCTGTCCTGTACTCTTTGAGCTCGGGATCGTCAACGACGATGACCTTGTCTGCACCGTACTCTGCAAGCTTGTCGCAAAGTCCTTTTACATCAGATCCGATGAGGACTGCAGTAACATCAGTTTTAAGAGGCTCTGCAAGTTCCCTTGCCTTGCCTAAAAGTTCATAAGCGATAGAGCTTACTTCGTTATCTACCTGCTGCGCGAATACGTAAACACCTTTGTACTGCGCGATAGTTTCTGGACTCATATTCATAATTGTTCACCACTTTTCCTTTTCAATAGACTAGATTACATGCTTCTCTTTTAACTTGCCGATGATAATGCCGACTGCCTCTTCAGGTGATTCGGGAACGAACTTCTCGCCTGCGCCCTTACGTACCTTATCAGAAGCCTTTGCGATCTTCGTGGGAGAACCGTTAAGACCTAAGTTGCCGTCTTCGACATCTTTGAGGTCCGCTCTTCCCCATGTGGTGATCTCAGCCTGGCATGCATCGAAAATACCGCCGGGAGTCATGTATCTGGGATCATTGAGTTCTGAAAGCGCCGTGATCAGGCAGGGAAGCTTAGCCTCTACCATATGATATCTGTCATCATACTGACGCTTTACGGTAACCTTGTTGCCGTCCAGCTTGATCTCCTGTGCATAGGAGATAACGGGGATTCCAAGATGCTCAGCGATCTGAGGACCTACCTGAGCCGTATCACCGTCGATAGCCTGGCGGCCTGTGATGATAAGATCATATTCCATATTTCTGAGTGCTCCGGCGAGCGTTGTTGATGTTGCCCATGTGTCGGCACCGCCGAGTACTCTGTCTGTTACGAGGACTGCGTCATCCGCACCCATTGCAAGTGCTTCGCGGAGCACGTCTGCTGCTTTGGGAAGTCCCATTGTAAGAACGGTTACATGTGCACCGTACTGATCTTTTAAACGAAGAGCTGCTTCAAGACCTGCCTTGTCATCAGGATTCATGATCGCAAGCATGGCACCTCTGTCAAGTGTTCCGTCGGGATTGAACTTAACTCCGCCCTTTGTATCCGGAACCTGTTTGATACAAACTACAACTTTCATCTATATTTCCTCCTAACTCGTTTACTTTAACAGTGCCGCACTGATTACCATACGCTGAACTTCGCTCGTTCCTTCGTAGATCTCAGTGATCTTCGCATCACGCATCATACGCTCAACATCATATTCCTTGATGTAGCCGTATCCGCCGTGAAGCTGTACGCACTTCGTTGTAACTTCCATAGCAACTTCTGCAGCATAGAGCTTAGCCATAGCGGCCTCAACACCGTATGCGGACTTGCCGTCCTTCTGGTACTGATCTTTTGCACGTGCTGCCTTGTAAACGAGAAGCCTTGCTGCTTCAACCTTCGTAGCCATGTCAGCGAGTTGGAACTGAGTGTTCTGGAATGCGCCGATGGCACGTCCGAACTGCTTTCTTTCGTTAACGTACTGTATTGTCGTCTCGAGGGCGCCTGCTGCAAGTCCGAGAGCCTGAGCTGCGATACCGATACGTCCGCCGTCAAGCGTATGCATCGCGATATTGAATCCCTTGCCCTGCTTGCCAAGGAGGTTATCCTTAGGAATGCGGCAGTCTGTGAAGATAAGCTCATATGTAGCAGATCCGCAGATACCCATCTTGTTTTCTTTCGTACCGAATGTGAATCCGGGTGTTCCCTTTTCAACGATGAATGCAGATATCTCTTTCATCATCTTGCCGCGCTTCTCAACTTTGCCGGTAACTGCGAAAATCACATAAACGTCAGCTTCCTTACCGTTCGTGATGAAGCACTTGCTGCCGTTAAGAACCCACTCGTCTCCGTCAAGAACAGCCTTGGTCTGCTGACCCTGAGCATCCGTTCCTGCGCCGGGCTCTGTAAGTCCGAATGCGCCAAGCTTTTCGCCCTTTGCAAGCGGAACAACGTATTTCTGCTTCTGCTCGTCCGTACCGAAAGTCATGATCGGATCAACGCACAGAGAAGTATGAGCAGATACGATAACGCCTGTAGTACCGCAGACCTTAGACATCTCTTCAACGCACATAGCGTATGTAAGAACGTCACAGCCCTGTCCGCCGAGCTCCTTGGGAACAGGAATTCCTAAAAATCCGTACTTTGCAAGCTTTTCAACAGTCTCTCTCGGAAATCTGTGTTCCTGGTCGATCTCCTGCGCGAGAGGCTTTACTTCTGTTTCGGCAAAATCTTTAAAAAGCTGTCTTGCCATTTCATGTTCTTTTGATAAAGAAAAATCCATGATATTCATTCCTCCGTTTTTTATAATGAATCTATTGCTGTCTTTGTGCGGTCCTCATTGTAGATATAGAATCCTTTTCCGCTCTTAACGCCGAGATTGCCGCCGCGTACCATCTTACGAAGAAGCGGGCATGCCCTGTACTTGCTGTCGCCTGTCTCCTTGTAGAGAACATCCATGATAGCAAGGCAGATATCAAGTCCGATGAAATCACCGAGCTCAAGGGGTCCCATAGGATGGTTCGCACCGAGCTTCATAGCGGCATCGATACCTTCAACATCTGAAACACCTTCCATCTTGATGAAAGCAGCTTCATTGATCATAGGGATGAGAATGCGGTTTACTACAAAGCCCGCTGCCTCATTGACCTGAACGGCCGTCTTTCCGATCTCTGCAGAAATCTTCTTGATCGTCTCAACCGTCTCATTGGGTGTGTTAACGCCTGCGATAACCTCAACGAGCTTCATGCGGTCTGCGGGATTGAAGAAGTGCATTCCGATCATAGGCCTTGAAAGTCCGTTTCCGATCTCAGTAATAGAAAGAGATGATGTGTTTGAAGCGAATACGCATCCGCTCTTGCAGAGCTCATCGAGCTCCTTGAATGTCGTCTTCTTGACTTCCATATCCTCAAAAGCTGCTTCTACGATAAGATCGCAGTCTGCGCAGAGATTTTCCTTGAGGCCGGGAGTGATCCTTCCGATGATCGCATCCGCCTGCTCTCTTGTCATCTTCTCTTTGGCAACGAGCTTGTCATAACCTTTGATGATCTTGTCCTTGCCGCCTTCTGCCCATTCCTGCTTGATATCGCAGAGCATGACTTCATAACCGTCAATCTGTGCAAATGCCTTTGCGATGCCCTGGCCCATTGTGCCGGCACCAATGATTCCAACCTTCATAGTTTTTCCTCCGTATATATTTTATTTAGTGCTATCAGAAATTACTTATTTACAAACGGAACAACTTTAAGTTTCTTCTCTTTGTCCTTTTCAAGGAAGTTAGCCATTCCTGCTTTCTGATCCTCAGTTTCGAAGCAGTCTCCGAAAAGCTTCTCCTCGATGACGATCGCCTCATCCATGTCAACCTGCAGGCCTTCATTTATAGCCTTCTTGCAGTTGCGGACTGCGATGGGAGCATTCTTTGCGATGCCGCCTGCCATCTTGAGCGCTGCTGCCATGAGTGCATCCTTCGCGCTCACGGTAACCTCGCCTGCTTCATTTACTTCAGCCTTCACTACCTGGTTTACGAGACCGATTCTGAAAGCTTCATCGGCTTTAATGTTCCTTGCCGTATATATGAGCTGCTTTGCCATGCCGGGGCTCACAAGACGAGCCAGCCTCTGCGTTCCGCCGAATCCCGGAGTGATTCCGAGTCCGACCTCAGGCTGTCCGAACATCGCGTTCTCGGAGCAGATCCTTATGTCGCAGCTCATCGCTATCTCACATCCTCCGCCGAGAGCGAAGCCGTTTACTGCTGCGATGACGGGAATCGGAAATGTCTCGATCCTGCGGAAAAGATCGTTCCCCTTCTTGCCGAACGCTTCTCCTTCTGCCTTAGTAAGACTGCTCATCTCACCTATGTCAGCACCTGCTACAAATGATTTTTCCCCTGCTCCCGTAAGGACAAGACACCTGATCTCGTTTACGTCAACACCGTCAAAAGCCTGTCCGAGTTCATCAAGGACCTGTGAGTTGAGCGCATTGAGTGCCTTTTCCCTGTTGATCGTGATGATTCCGACACGATCCTGTACTTCGTATGTTACGAACTCCATACTTTCTGCTCCTTTCAAAAAAGCTGCCTGATTATATCAGAAAAAACGCAAAAAGCATCAGCGCTATCTGAACGATTCGCGCTGACGCTGATCACATTATTCCTATTCCATTTCAACGATGGTAGCGCAACCCATTCCACCGCCGATACAGAGCGTTGCAAGCCCCTTCTTCGCGCCCTTCTTCTGCATCTCATGAAGGAGCGTTACGAAGATACGTGCACCGGATGCTCCTACCGGATGTCCAAGTGCGATAGCCCCGCCGTTAGGATTGAGCTGCTTTGCGACATCGATTCCGAGATCCTTGCCGACTGCAACAGACTGAGCAGCGAATGCCTCGTTTGCCTCGATGATGTCAAAGTCCTCGATCTTGTAACCGGCCTTAGCCATTGCCTTTCTGGTAGCTGCAACAGGTCCGATTCCCATTATTGAAGGATCGACACCTGCAAGCGCGCCTGCAACGAATGTAGCCATGGGCTTAACGCCGAGTTCCTTTGCCTTCTCTTCGCTCATTACTACAACTGCAGCTGCGCCATCGTTGATTCCTGATGCATTACCTGCCGTAACGAATCCGTCGGGATTGATGGGACGGAGCTTAGCAAGAGCTTCTATGGTTGAACCCTGTCTCGGGCCCTCATCTGTATCGAAAATAACCGTCTCTTTCTTCTTCTTTACTTCAACGGGAACTATCTCATCCTTGAAAGCGCCGGATTCGATAGCTGCGCATGCCTTCTGCTGGCTTGCAAGAGCGAACTCATCAAGCTCTTCCCTTGTGAGGTTCCACTGTCTTGCGATGTTGTCAGCGGTCGTGATCATATGGTAGTCGTTGAACGCATCCCAGAGAGCATCCTTAACCATCGTATCAACAAGTCCGCCCTGGCTCTGTGAGGGCCACATCATCCTATAACCGTAACGTCCGTTGGGAATAGCGAAAGGAGCCATTGACATGTTTTCCATTCCGCCTGCTACAACTACATCGGCATCTCCTGCCATGATCATCTGTGCAGCCTGGTTAACGCAGTTAAGACCTGAACCGCATACAACGTTTGATGTGACCGCAGGTGTCTCAATAGGAAGACCTGCCTTTATTGAAGACTGACGTGCCACGTTCTGGCCCTGGCCTGCCTGTATTACGCATCCCATGTAAACATGTTCAACATCTTCAGGCTTGATTCCTGCTCTCTTTACTGCTTCCCTGATAACGATAGCACCAAGATCTGCAACGGGAATTGTTGAAAGCGAACCTCCCATAGTACCGATGGCTGTACGGCAGGCGCTTGCGATAACGACTTTTTTAGACATTCATATACCTCCGAAAAAAGATTGTTAATTATTTGACAAATTACGCAAGTTATATTATAGCAAATCAACCGGGGATTTTCAACACAAGATGCAGCGATTTTCGGCAAAGGAGCATCGTCCGCAAAAAAGAGCGAAAAAAACATGTTTCCGTCAGAACGAAAACGGCGGATAATATATCCCCTTCTCGGTGATTATCGCGGTAATAAGCGAATGATCCGTGACGTCGAACGCAGGATTGTAGACTTTAATGCCCGAAGGTGCCATGGGACGGGCGTACCACATGTCCGTCACCTCCTCTGGCTTTCTCATCTCTATAGGAATGCTCTTACCGCTTTCAAGCGAAGCATCTATCGACGACATCGGCCCGCATACATAGAACGGGATTCCGTAATGCTTCGCTAAAATCGCGACGCCGCTCGTCCCGATCTTGTTCGCGGTATCCCCATTTGCCGCAACCCTGTCGCAGCCGACGAGCACGGCGTCTATCTTGCCTGCCGCCATGAGCGATGCGGCCATGTTGTCGCACTGAAGCGTGACATCCATTCCCGCCGCCGAAAGCTCATAGGCAGTGAGTCTCGCCCCCTGAAGGAGCGGTCTCGTCTCATCGCAGTATATGCGAAAATCATACCCGCGCTCATGTCCTAAATACATGGCGGAAGTTGCCGTCCCGTATTTGGACGTCGCAAGCCAGCCGGCGTTGCAGTGCGTGAGCAGGCCGTATCCGGGTTTCAGCAGCGAAAGAGCATTCTCGCCTATTGCGATGCACGCATCCTCATCCTCTTTATGTATCAGCTCTGCCTCGCTCTTCATCGCCGCGAGTATATCCGCAACATGTTCATTCTTATGCTCGAGCACAACCTTGTCCATCCTCGAAAGTGCCCAGCTTAAGTTTACGGCCGTAGGCCTTGACGAATTGAGGTAATCCCTCTTCTTTGCAAATTCCGCATAGAAGCTCTCAAAGTCAGACGAAGGACATCCGCACGCGCAAACATATGCGGCATAAGCGGCAAAAACACCTATCGCCGGTGCACCTCTGACTTTGAGCAGATAGATCGCTTCATAGAACTCTTCAGAAGAAGACAGACGAAGCATCCTCGTCTCGTTCGGAAGCTTCGTCTGGTCTATAATGATTATTTCCTTAGCCTCATCGTCAAATGCCACGGTAATTAAGCCTATTTCTTTCATTCCAGTCTCCTGTGGCATCCCCCGGCTTAAAGCTCGGGTTCGATAAGTCCGTATGTGTTTCCTTTTCTCTTGTAAACTACGCTCACCTGGCCGTTCTCGGCGTTCGTGAACACATAAAAGCTATGTCCGCACAGCTCCATCTGTACGCATGCATCCTCGGGATACATGGGCTTGATGTCAACTCTCTTCGTACGGACGATCCTGATCTCGTCATCATCCGCATAATCCTTCTCGAGAAAATCCTGGCGGAAATTCTCTGAAGCATGCTTTGCATCGATTATCTTGTTCTTGTACTTCTTCAGCTGACGCTCGATGATCTCCTCAACAAGATCGATCGAAACATACATATCGTTGCTGACCTGCTCGGAGCGGATAACGCTTCCTTTAACAGGTATCGTGACCTCTATTTTCTGTCTGTCCTTTTCGACACTGAGCGTAACATGTATCTGGGTGTTGGGAGTAAAATAACGCTCAAGCTTTCCGATCTTGTCCTCCACTGCCTGTCTCAAGCCCGGGGTCACATCAATGTTCTTTCCAACTATTACAAATTCCATGCCACTTTCTCCTTTCTTTTTAGAATATCCTTCGGATCGCCAGGATGTTACGGTATGCAGCATTAGATACCTTGATACCTGTTGCCGCGGTCGATGCATGAACAATCTGTCCTCCGCCGATATACAGACCGACATGACCTGAATAGCATACAAGGTCGCCGGGCTGTGCCTCAGCAAGGCTTCCGACTGCGTAACCCATTGAACGCTGTGCACCTGAAGAGTGCGGCAGGGATACGCCGAAGTTTCTGTATACGCCCATCGTGAATCCTGAGCAGTCTGTTCCGTTCGTGAGGCTAGTGCCTCCGTATACGTAAGGATTGCCGACAAACTGGAGTGCATAGTTCGCAACGCTCGCGCCGAGTCCGCCTCCGCTGACGGAATAGGAACCGCCGCCACCGCCGCTGCCTTTTCCGCTCTTCTTACCGCCCGCGCTTCTTGCTGCGGCCTGCTGAGCCTTCTTACGTTCTGCGGCTTCTCTCTTAAGTCTTGCTTCCTCTTCAGCCTTTGATTCGGCCTGCGGGAACAGCGTGGCTATGCTGACATATTCCTTCGAAACCCAGCCGTCACCTTCCTCGATATTAACCTTGACCCATTCCTCGGTCTCCTCGATGACGGTCAGCTGGTCCTCGTTCGCAACAAGTCCGAGAACTTTCGACTCAAGACTTGCCTCTTCTCTTATCTTAAGCGTCGTGGTGTGAACCGTTGCAGTTCTCTGTCCGACTTCCGCGGCGAGCTTTACTGCCGCCTGACCGGTCTTGACGTACATACCTTTTACGAATCCGACAACGTTACCGGATGTGATCTTGTACCAGTCGCCCTGTTTGTCGAGCCATGTACCTGCCGAATGGTTGTAGAGCTTACCAACGATCTCGCTGTTCTCATCGGGCATTGAACGCACATTGACATAGCCGTCAACAACCGCGATGACCTGGTCCGACAGATCCTCCTCGCCCTCTTCGACATCCGCCGCTTCCGGCTTTACGTCAATGGAAGGATTGGCTTCTTCGGGTTCTGTCTCGGTCTTTGTCTCCTCAGACTCGAGCTCTGTGTCGTCTCCGCCGTTCATCCCGCCGCTGCCGGTAGGATTTTCGTCTGAAGTGATCTCGATCGTAGCGCCTTCGGATGCTGATCCTACAACCGCCACGCCGTCTATCGTCGTGCCTTCGTTAACTGCCTTTGACGAAGGCGTCTCAACCTTTTCTATGACCGTATCGTCTTTTTTTGAAATCTTCTCATGATTAGCGATAGTCGACTGCATCGCCGCTTTTCTCGCAACGTTCGCACGGATATCCTGTATGGAGCATCCGATGCCTGCAGCAAGCGCGCCTCCCGCTGCGGGGAAAACAAAGGCCTGCGCCGCCATCGCATCATCTATGGGAAAGCACGTAAGCGTCACCGCCGCAATTGCGGCAGCAGACACGGCTTTCATAAAGCCTTTCTTCATAAAACCTCCAAAAATTATATGCCCCCCGGTCAAAATGTTACAAAAATGTTACATTTTTACGCTTAGCGTATAGGATAACAAAATATCCATTTAATGTCAAATTAGGTACTCCTGAACAGAGTACACTGAATTAGCCCCGTCGGCTACTGCCGTGGACACCTGACGGAGCCGCTTCGCGCGTATGTCGCCTGCGGCGAAAATCCCGGGAACGCTCGTGCGGCACGACTCATCCGCGATGATGTATCCCTTCTCATCCTTATCTATGGCATCGGTATATGAAGCATTAGGAGTATTGCCTGTAGCGATGAAGACGCCTGCAACGTCAAGGACTGTGCTTTCATGCGATTTTACATCCTCAATGACAAGTCCCTGTACCGCGCCTTCTTCGGCTCCTTTTATCTCTTTAGGTATGCTGTTCCACATAACCTCTACGTTATCAAGTGCAAAGAGCGCCTTCTGCAGTATCTTCGCTGCCCGCAGCTCATCGCGTCTGTGGACGAGGTAGACCTTCTCGCATCCTCTCGCAAGGAAGATCGCGTCCTCAACCGCAACATCGCCGCCGCCGATCACTGCAACGGTGCGCTTTCTGAAGAATGCCCCGTCACAGGTTGCGCAGTAGCTGACGCCCGCTCCGGTCAGTTCTTCTTCTCCGGGAAGCCCCAGCTTCTTCGGCGAATTGCCGGTCGCAAGTATAACGGTCTTACCGGTAAAGGTCCCCGCATCGGTAACGACAGCGTTCTCGCCTTCCTTGAACTTGATGTCCGTTATCTCGGCCATGACTCTTTCAACGCCGAATTTATCAAGATGCGCGCTCATCTTCTCACCGAGCTCTGCACCCGTGATGCCCGGCATGGCAGGATAATTGTCCACCTCGTAAGTGTTCAGTATCTGTCCGCCTGCACCGTATCTTTCTATAAGAAGAGTCTTAAGGTCCGCCCTTGCTGCATATATCCCGGCCGTAAGGCCTGCAGGACCCGCGCCCGCTATTATCACGTCGTATATCCGATCCATGAAATACCCCCGGTATTATGATATAATATCAGTATAATTATACCATATATCATTTCTGTAACAAACTGTTTTATAGGAGGCGGAATATGGAGAAAAAAGCACTGATCACGGGCGCTTCACGCGGAATCGGGCGCGCCGTTTCAATAGAGTTCGCACGCGCAGGGTATGACCTGACGCTGTGCTGCATAAAGAACATCGACACCCTTCGGAGTTTAGCAGATGACCTTTCACAGACATATAAAGTAAAATGCGAGGCTTTTCAGACGGATGTTTCGGACCCTGCGGCGGTCAAGGAGCTCTTCTCGAAAATCGATCCGCCCTCAGTCCTCATAAACAATGCCGGCATATCATACGTCGGCCTTATCACTGATATGTCCGATGAGGAATGGAAGGATACGATAGACACCAATCTCAGCTCTGTCTTCTACATGTGCAGGGCGGCCATACCGCACATGCTCTCCGAATTCTCCGGAAGCATAATAAACGTTTCCTCGGTATGGGGAGAGAGCGGGGCATCCATGGAAGTTGCCTACTCGGCTTCAAAAGGCGGCCTTGACGCTTTCACGAAGGCGCTCGCAAAAGAGCTCGCACCGAGCGGAATCAGCGTGAACGCCGTGGCATGCGGTCTCATCGATACCGACATGAACTCGCGCCTGTCCGATGAAGAACTTGCCGAAGTCGTATCAGATATTCCTGCCGACCGCATAGGAAAACCCGCCGAGGTCGCATCAGTGATCCTGTCCCTAGCCGAATCCACGAGCTATCTGACGGGACAGATAATCAAAGTCGATGGGGGATGGATGTAACGCAGACTGTGCATACGGATTACTGCGAATGCAAGAGACAACCTCGGGAATCTTGCAGATTCCCGAGGTCGTTTCTTGCATTCATACAAATATGCATAAAAAATGAGCTTCACGGATGCAAGCATCCAGAAGCTCATTTTTTTCTGCATATTCGCAGTAATCCTTATCTCTTTGAGAACGATTAGTGAAGTGGAAGTGCCCTATTTTAGGCATTTTCCCTTCAAGTTGCTGTTTACCTGCTGCGTACGGTAGAAAGCTCAGGGCTACTGTATGCAACTGGTGACAGCTTAAATAATTATAGTAAA
>JAILNQ010000001.1 GCA_024691425.1 Lachnospiraceae bacterium | reverse complement strand
AACTGCTCAGAACAGCTCATCCACTGCCGCATTGAACGAAAATCTGCAGGTTCCGATTCCGTGCCGCTTGCAGTATGCTCTTATCCATTCAGCCTCTTCGCTCGTGCAGTCCCTGTTGAACCTGTGATAAGCCTGAACCAGATCGTCTTCAAATATCTCGATCGTTATGAACGGTTTGTCGGGCTCTTCGGCGCGTCTCATCAGAAGTATCGTCGTATTGTTGTTCACGATGGCTTCGACGTACGTGAGCAGGCAGTTTCGCATATATATCGATTCGCGGCAGAAATCGTTGATGGTCTGGGGATATCTGATGATGTATTCGCTGCCCCTCTCCTGCCACTCGTAGCACCGCTTGCGGTTCGAGCGCCTTATCGCCCTGTCATATTCTTCACGGCGTTTGAGCAGATAGTATTCCAGCTGATCAAGTCTGCTCGTGCTTTCAAAGTATTCGCGGCTTTTTATGAAATCGACGTATATGCTGTCGATCTTCTCAAAGGCTTCGCACAGTTTCCGTATCCTCTGCTCGCTCTTTTCGCATTCGAGGAAAAGTTCGAACTGGGACGGGCACCACACACGCGCTAGCTCTGCCCGCCTTGCGGCGAAAAGCCTTCCAGTCTCGCCCGCGATGAGGCCTCCGTCAATGAGTCGCCTTAAGTACCTGCACTGCGCATCATTGAGCCTTTCCTTGAAGGTGTCGGGAAACTTCATGTTAAGGTCTCTGATATATTCCCGGCTGGCCGAGTCTTTTATAAGCTGCGCTCCGGCCGGACAGTTGATGCTGCGAAGCACTTTCATCGACAGGCCGTCGTAAAGATCGGACGGCTTCGTGGCTAGAAGGTTTATCTCATCCAGTTCACCGATCCCGGCGGCCAGCTCATCAAGACCGCTCTTATACAGCATCTCTTTTGCGGTGTTCTCCTTCAGGCAGCTGTATATATGATCGAGAATACGAAGCCCCTTCGAAAAATACCGCTTCAGATGCCACTCCGGATGAGCCCTGTCATATATGGTAAAAATGCGGTTCAGGCGTTCGCCCTCGTACCTGCATACTGTTGTTCTGACGCATGTGTCATGGAAAAAATTCTCTTCCTCTGCAGACCATGAGTAACCCTCGTGGAATGTAAACCGCCTTATATCTGATGGCGCACCGTCTACATCCAGATATGCGCACACGCTGTCGATGTACGGCTCAGTGCGGAAAATATGCAGATAATATGAAGACCTATCGCTGCCTGCATTCTCTCTTACAAGCCCTGCAAGCTCATCTTCTGCCATCGCGGGCGGCTCCCATGTGTTCCCGCCGCTGAAAAGCTCAAGCGCGCTGTAGATTGCTTTTGCACCCATTAAGGCCATCTCCTTTCCTGTGATCCGGCTGTTCCTGTCTGTCCATTTTGGATTATAGGACAGGCATATGTTCAGTTTTTTGGACACACCGTCCGAGTTTGGCAAAAATATCGATCCGATGCTGTTTTTGCCGAATGTTTTGCCGAAAAAAAAGGGACCGGCACATATGCCGATCCCGTGTTATCGTTCGTTTTATTCAGTTTGACTTTGCTATACTGCTCAATATAATAGCAATTGAGGCTTTTCCTATTTGATCACAGCTCCTCTTCCACCTCAAAGCGGATGTTTCCGTTCTCACAGGCCTCATCGGTCTCGACGATCACTGTGATTTTCGCTTCATCGGAAGAAAATGACGTGTCAACGTCTTCTCCCGCGTTTATCTTAAAGAGCTCTTCCCTGCCTGAATCTGTCTTCTCGTAGACCGTGATCTTCCCTGCCTCGAGATCTGCATTGCAGTGGATCCTGCCGCCCTCGCCCGGTTCAAGCGCAAAGACCATATTGCCCCTGAACTTCTTGAACTCCATGAAAGCCGATGTTTTCGTGTTGCCGTGCGTGAATCCGACCGCGCTGAAGCTCTCGGATGCTACGCTGACGCATCCCGAAAGACATATGACACATAATATAACCGCTATAGCTAAAGTTTTCTTCTTCATTTTTTCCCTCTTTTCTGAATCATTTCTCACCGCGAATTCTACCACTTTTCAGTCTGCCGGTACAGACCGGTTTCGGCCGATGAACGCTTGCAGGCAGTGCCTGCGGATGATAAAATAATCTTGTGTGAATCAAGTTTTCTATAATTATTTTTTGAATGATCAATACATGAAAAAGGAGGAAATCCCGACATGAGTGACTTTGAGAAAATCTCGGAAGGCGATCTTGAGAACATCAGCGGCGGAATGGTCGTTTATGCACAGGGGCTGCCTGAATTCGATGCAGTTGCGCCCTGGGAGGTCGTTGAGAACAACAACTGCCGCGTCCTCGGCAAATTCCCGACGCAGGAGCTCGCCTGCCAGTTCGCGAAATCATTCGGACCTGAGTCATATAACGCTCAGCTCACCGATATAGCGACTGTCGAGCGTCTCCGTGCCAACCCGCAGGGAGGGGGCTGAGCCGCATAATATCATAACAGGCAGAAAAATCCCGAAACCGTTGAATCTTGGCTCCGGGATTTATTTATTCCGTACCCTTCTTCACATTGAACACATATCCGAGCGCTCCGCCTACGATCCCGCCGACGATATGGGCCATGTTCGAGATGTTGTCCCTCACCGTGAGCCCTTCGAAGATCTGCTGACCGATGAAGAAAACGGCCACCAGAATGAACGTCAGGGGTATTTCGCCTTCTTTGAATGTCGTGAACGACGAAAGCAGGATGAAAGCGAAAACCACTCCGCTCGCTCCGCATAGCGCAACATGCGGGAAAAGCAGGAAATTCACGAGGCTTGTAACTATTGCCGTGATCGCGACCATTATGGTCAGCGTCTTTGTCCCGTACTTTTCTTCGAGCATCGGGCCGAGCAGCAGGAGGTATCCCATGTTGCCCGCAAAATGCGCCCAGTCGGCATGCCCAAATATGTACGTAAACGCCCGAAGCCATGTCAGAGGCGAAAGCACCGGGGCCCTGTAGGTAGAAAACAGGAGCCTGTCCGTCACGCCTCCGGTCAGATATCCGAGAAGCGTAGCCACGAAGCTTATGCCAACTATCGTAAGGACCACGGATGCGTTGAATGTGATTTTCATGTTCCTGATCTTCATATTCTATCCCCTTTTTTCTTACCATTATATCTCAAATGGGAAGGGATTTGCATTCATTCTCAGCATTAAGTCTTATTAAGCCCGCGATGGACCGGGAACATTATCCGCGGAAATCTTATTTTCTTGCCGCGAAATCCTCTCTGATTTCCTCGTCCCAGTTTGCGAGAGCAGCCGCGCGGTTCTTTCCTCCGAACTTTCTGACCTTCACTACGGCTTTGCTCAAGCAGTCAAAATTCATCGCCGTCCCGGCTGCGTCGCAGCAGTAGTTCGTCGCCCTGTCGGCCTTTATTCCGATGTCGGCCGCCGCGCTGATCGCATCCATGTTCGCGCCTAGGAACAGGAATTCCCACTGCTTCTTGTTCTGTTTCTTCTCGATCATCTTCTTGATCTTCTCGTAAGAAAACTCGTGCGAAGAATTCTCCTGGCCGTCTGTCGTGATGATGAACATCGTTGTTTCCGGACGCTCGTCCTCAGGGAGCGACTTCTGAACCTGGTTTATGTGCTTGATCGTTTTGCCGAGAGCGTCAAGGAGCGCCGTGCACCCGCCGACCTGATAATCCTTGCCCGTCAGGTCCTTCACTGTACCGAGCCCCTCGCGGTCATGAATGACCTGCATCCTGTCGTCGAAAAGCACCGTCGTGATGACGACCTCGCCGTCCTCCTTGCGCTGCTTCGCGAGCATTGAGTTGAATCCTCCGATGGTGTCCTTCTCAAGTCCGCTCATAGATCCGCTCTTGTCAAGAATGAATACGAGTTCTGTAAGGTTTGCTTTCATGATTTTCTCCTCCTTTATTTAACATCTGTCCTGAACATCGGCACGTTCATATCCGTGTCATGTCTGTTTCTGATGCTACTTTACACCATGAGGAGAAAAAAA
>JAILNQ010000111.1 GCA_024691425.1 Lachnospiraceae bacterium | reverse complement strand
TCTTTACGCTGGTGCGATGATAATTGCTGCAAAAAAGCGTCTTCACCACAGGCTGCCCTTTGCCCCTTTTGTGATGGCGGGATATATGTTCATGCTTTTCTATGGATCATAAGAAAAACGTTCGAAGCCTTAAGGCCGATGGAAGCTTTACAATCGAAGCAGCACTGATAATGCCCATAATACTGGGTATTATCGTGTTGTTTATTTATATTGCGATGCACAGCTATGACCTGTGCGTCATCGAATACGTATGCGAAAAAACGTGCATAGATGCGGTGAGAGAAGTCTTTTCCGATGAAACCGAAGCAGAAGATCGTGCAAGTTCAGAACTTGAAAGCCGCCTTATCGGAAAATGGGATGCCGATATTCGCGTTCATTCCGATGATATGGCGGTATATACCGAGATAGAAGCACGCTCTTTGCTTTTTAGCGGAGCATGGACTTACACATCTTTGGCATATAAACACTTTTTACCAAACTATTAACAGAAGGCGGGCAATTTGTTATAATTCCACTATGGTTGAAAAGATCCAGGATCTGCTAGAAAAGCAGGGATATTTGAAAATAGAGTCAAATGTTCCCTTTGTCAAACTCTTTGTCCAGTATGAAATATCATCAGCCATAGTCATTCAGGTGCTTGACTGCATCGAGGACATCCCGCTCACTGTTGACCAGTACACGGTTTTCTGCAGTAAATCGAAAGAACATATCAGAGAGCGCGGATATGAGATGATAGAATTCCTGACGCTCATCGTTACTCCGAATATCAATGAGGCAAGGAAATTCGTTTTAAGTGACGATCACTGCTGGATTGTTAATTCCAACACGATGTCGGTCGTTATCTATGACAACGAACCGAGTGATTTTTACGGACTGAAGGAGCTCATTGAGTCTGAATCGCATGCGGCCGATACGGTATCCGAAGCCTATCATGAAATGCGGGGAAACGGATATGCAGGGTATTATGACAGCAGGCCGAGACAGAACAGGTCGCTGGCCGAGGAATTCACTCCGGTGAATACCGTGTTCGTCATACTGAACGTGCTCGTGTTTTTCATAATGTCTTTTGCCGGATCCACGGAAGATGCAGAGTTCATGATGGAACACGGAGCCATGTATGTTCCGTATGTTCTTGAAAACAGTGAATACTACAGGTTCTTTACATGCATGTTCATTCATTTCGGATTCATGCATCTTTCAGGAAACATGGTCGTTCTGCTGTTTCTCGGAGATAACGTGGAAAGAGCGGTCGGCGGATTCAGGTTCATTCTGATATATATCCTGGGCGGACTGATCGGAAGCTTCGGATCGTTCGCGTATGCTTATCAATACAATCAGGGGATAGTGTCGGCAGGTGCATCGGGTGCGATTTTCGCTCTGATAGGAGCGCTTCTCTGGCTCGTGATACGTAACAAGGGAAGGCTTGAGGATATGACGCTTCTTCGGATGTGCGTTCTTATCGCCTATGCGCTCTACAACGGGATAACATCCGAGAACGTGGACATGGCGGCGCATCTTTTCGGCCTGCTAGGCGGCTTCTTGGTTGCCGTAGTGCTCTACAGAAAGAAGGATAGGAGTAAAGCTGAATGAAGATCAACATTTATTATGGGGGAAGAGGAAGACTCGATGATCCGACGCTTTTCGTGATCAGCAAGATGACCGAAGTGCTTACAGAGCTCAATGTTAACGTTGAAAGATTTCCGCTGTATGAGCTGAGGAACCAGATCACATCTCTTCCGGCGTCAATAAATGAAGCGGACGGAATCGTGCTCGCGACAACCGTGGAATGGTACGGAGCCGGCGGATACATGATGCAGTTCCTTGATGCGTGCTGGCTGTACGGCAACAAGGAAAAGATCAGCAAGACCTATATGTGTCCTGTGGTCATGTCGCTTGCAAGCGGAGAACGTGAGGCAAAGACGAGTCTTCAGGTTGCATGGGAGATCCTCGGAGGACTGCCTTGCAGCGGACTTTGCGGATATGTTGAGGACACGACGAGTTTCGAGCTCAACAGTGAATACATCAAGATAATCGAGAAGAAGACGGAAAACCTTTACCGTACCATTTCGCAGAAGATGCATTCGCTTCCTTCGAGCTACCAGGCGGTCAAACAGATAGTCGGAGCATCGAACAACATACCGCTCACACCTAAGGAGACCGAGCAGCTGTCCAAGTATGCATCGGATGAACAGTACGTTCAGCAGCAGAAGGAAGACATGCAGGAGCTCACCTCACTGTTCAAGGGCATGCTCGAGAAGAAGGATGTTGACGTCAATAAGCAGTTCATAAAGGATTTCGAGGATCACTTCGCACCTGAAGGAACGGTCAACGCATCATACAAGTTCATGATCGAGGACCGCAGAAAATCACTGATCGTCGAGATCGTTGATTCAAAGCTCAAGTGCTATTACGGAAATCACGATTCACCGGATATACTCTGTAAGATAAAGCCTGATGTGCTCGAGCATATCATCGCAGGACAGATGAGCTTCCAGAGGGCCTTCATGACCGGGGATATGCAGGTTAGGGGTGACTTCAGGATACTGCTCCTGCTCGATCAGGTATTCACATTTTTAAACAGCGCGGAATAGGAGATGATAAGAAATGAAAAAAGACGACTGCATTTTCTGTAAGCTTGCAAACGGGGAAATCCCTACGAACACCATATATGAAGACGATGATTTCCGCGTCTTCCTTGATGCCGCACCTGCCACGAAAGGGCACTGTCTGATAGTTCCGAAGGAGCATTTTGATAACCTGGAACAGCTTGATGATGCGGTCGGTGCAAAGGTATTTCCGCTTGCAAGGAAAATGATGAAGCTTCTAAAGGAAAAGCTTCATTGGGATGGGTTCAATGTAGTCCAGAACAACGGCGAGCTTGCGGGACAGACCGTATTCCACTTTCATACGCATCTCATTCCGAGATATGAAGGTGACGGTCAGAATTTCAACATGAAATCAACGTCCCCCGCAGAAGGCGAGCTTGCGGGCGTATTGAACGAAATAGTGTCATAGTCTATAATCATCATGAACCTGATAAGAATTTAAAAAGGAGAATCAGAAAACAATGAGTTCAAAAGTTACTTATGATTACAGCAAAGCAATGCAGTTCATCGGCGAGCAGGAGATCAGCTCGATGTGCGATATCGTCGAGAACGCCAAAGAAGTTCTCGTATCGAAAAGCGGCGCGGGGAATGATTTTCTCGGATGGATCGATCTTCCCGTCGATTACGACAAGGAAGAGTTTGACCGCATACTGAAGGCGGCTGAGAAGATCAAGAGCGATTCGGACGTTCTGCTCGTTATCGGTATCGGCGGATCATACCTCGGTGCAAGGGCGGCGATCGAATTCCTGCGCCACAGCTTCTACAACATCATTCCTAAGGATGTGCGCAAAACCCCTGAGATCTATTTCGTGGGCAACAGCATCAGCAGCACCTATATCAAGCATCTCATGGATGTTATCGGAGACCGTGATTTCTCCATCAACATGATAAGCAAATCCGGAACGACAACTGAGCCTGCCATAGCATTCAGAGTGTTCAAGGAAATGCTCGAGAAGAAATACGGAAAGGAAGAGGCAGCTAAGAGGATCTATGCAACGACAGACAAGGCAAAGGGATCTCTTAAGAATCTTGCGAATGAAGAGGGCTATGAAAGCTTCGTTGTTCCTGATGATGTAGGCGGACGCTTTTCGGTGCTCACTGCAGTCGGACTTCTTCCGATCGCGGTATCAGGCGCTGACATCAATAAGCTCATGGAAGGTGCTCAGGCCGCAAGAGAACAGGCTCTCACGGCTCCTTTCGAGGAAAATGACGCACTCAAATATGCAGCAGTAAGGAACATTCTTCTGCGCAAGGGCAAGGTCATCGAGATCATGGCGAACTATGAGCCTTCCGTTCACTTCATTTCAGAGTGGTGGAAGCAGCTTTACGGAGAATCTGAAGGCAAGGATCAGAAGGGAATCTTCCCTGCAAGCGTAGATCTGACGACAGACCTTCATTCCATGGGTCAGTTCATTCAGGACGGATCGAGAAACATTTTCGAGACAGTCATAAATATCGAGACTTCAAGGGAAACGATCACGATAGGCAAGGAGGACGTTGATCTTGACGGTCTTAACTATCTTGCAGGAAAGACGGTTGATTTTGTCAATAAGAGCGCGATGAACGGAACCATTCTCGCTCATACGGACGGAAATGTTCCCAACACGGTCGTCAACGTTCCCGAAGTCAATGAGTTCTATCTCGGACAGCTTTTCTACTTCTTCGAGTTCGCATGCGGCGTAAGCGGATACACGCTCGGAGTCAATCCTTTCAATCAGCCGGGTGTTGAGAGCTACAAGAAGAACATGTTCGCACTTCTCGGAAAACCCGGATTTGAGGAACAGAGAGAAGCATTGATGGCAAGATTATAATGAAACGTATCGTATTAACCGGCGGAGGAACCGCCGGGCATGTTACACCGAACATAGCTCTTCTGCCGGCTCTGAAAACGGCGGGCTATGACATATGCTATATCGGATCATATGAAGGGATGGAGAAAGCGCTGATAGAGGATTACTCCATCCCTTATCATGGAATCGCAACAGGAAAGCTCAGAAGATATTTTTCAATTAAGAATTTCACGGATCCGTTCAGAGTTCTGAAAGGATTCGGCGAAGCGGATTCTATGATCAAGGAACTGAAGCCGTCGATAGTTTTTTCAAAGGGCGGGTTTGTTTCCGTTCCTGTTGTATGGGCCGCAAAGAAGAATCATATCCCGGTGATAATCCATGAATCTGACATGACGCCCGGTCTTGCCAACAGACTCTGTTTTTCATCTGCAACTAAAATATGCTGCAACTTCCCCGAAACAGTAGAGAAGCTTCCTAAAGAGAAAGCGGTTCTTACGGGATCTCCGATAAGATCGGAGCTTCTTCTCGGAGACGCGGGTAAGGCAGAAAAGATATGCGGCTTTGCCGATCCTGAAAAACCCGTGATCATGGTAGTAGGAGGAAGCTTAGGCGCCGCTTCTGTGAACAGCATGATCAGAAAGATACTTCCGCGCCTTGTGGAAAAGTTCAATGTCCTTCACCTTTGCGGAAAGGGAAAACTCGACGAAACTCTGGTCGGAACAGAAGGATATCATCAGATTGAATTTGCCAAGGATGAGATGAAGGATCTGTTCGCCCTGTCGGAAATAGTCGTATCCCGCGCGGGCGCAAATGCTATATGTGAGCTTTTAGCGCTTCACAAGCCGAATCTTCTCATACCTCTTCCGGCCTCCGCTTCAAGAGGAGATCAGCTGCTGAATGCAGAATCATTCAGAAAACAGGGCTTTTCGCTTGTTCTTGACGAGGACAGAGATCTGAATGAGGACAGTTTATACGATACGATCTGCGAATTGTATGAAAGACGCGAGGAGTTCCGTAAAGTCATGCTGAAGAGCGACCAGACGAGCGCAGTTTTTTCCGTCATGAAGCTCATAGAAGAGAACAGTTTATAAAAGTGTCTATCAATATTGTATATGAGGACAATTCTATAATAATCGCGGAAAAAGAGGCAGGCGTTGCCGCTCAGTCCGCGGATCCGGCGCAGCCTGACTGCGTAAGCCTCATCAAGGAGCATATCAGAAAAAACAGTCCGGAAAAAAATGAAGAACCGTATCTCGGCATCGTCCACAGACTTGATCAGCCTGTGGCGGGTCTTCTTGTGTTCGCAAAGGACCGTCAGGCAGCCGCAGAGCTCTCACGCCAGGTGCAGAACGGCCTTATGAACAAGCATTACCGGGCAATGGTTGAAGGCATAGTCGATGCATCCGAAGAGAAAATCCTTACCGACAGGCTGTACAAGGATAGCCGGAACAGCCGTACAGTGATAGCCTCTGCCGCTCCGGAAGGCTATAAGCTTCAGGAGGCGGTGCTGAAATACCGCACCGAGAAAATACTTGAGGACAGGAATATGACGATTCTTTCGATCACTCTTGTTACGGGCCGTTTCCATCAGATCAGAGCCCAGCTTTCACATATGGGCAATCCCATAGCCGGAGACAGAAAATACGGAGCCGTTTCGTCCTATCCGAAGGGAATCGCTCTTGTGGCTGACAGGCTTGAATTCATCCATCCGCGCTCGGGCGAAAAAGTTGAAAAAATCGTTGACTTTTCATTCGCCCTTTGATAACATATACAAGTCGCAAGACAGTGCGCGAGTGGCTCAGTTGGTGGAGCGCGACCTTGCCAAGGTCGAGGCCGCGGGTTCGAGTCCCGTCTCGCGCTCGTGTGTGAAGCTCAGGAATGTTGATTTTACAACGTTCCTGGGCTTTTGTATTTGCACATATTTGCGTTTAAACTGCGTTTACGGCGTCTTTGTGCGGTTCCTGAGAGGTCACCTCCTGAAATATCAGTCTACCGCCTTTTAGTTGCCTGCGTCGTTCGGAAGCCTCTACAACGTTCTTGATATATTCCCAGGTTTGCCCAACATTGCTGTGGCCGAGCTGATCCATTATCACATTTATGGGAGTTCCGCTTAAATGTTCAAGGGATGCATAGGTTCGTCGGCAATCGTGAGGACTTCTTGCTTCACGTTCTTTGCTATATCCGAGCACATCCGTATGAATAACTTCTCTCATGAAGTCATCTACGGCTCTTAGATGCATTTTCCTGTCGCTTGAACAGGGATTTAACAATAAGAAAGGACTATTGCTTGCATCGCGCAACCGATATTCCAGACAGGATTTCAAAATTGTCAGAGCTTCGTCGGACAGATATACCTCACGGGACTTGTTCTCCTTAACGTAATCGAGAAGTTCATATGTCTTGGTATCTTCTGATTGATGTATCCATAAATATCCTTCGCTAAGATAAACATCGTCAATTTCGAGACCGAGTAGTTCCCCTGCCCTAAGTCCAGTTGTAATAAGTATAGCGACAGAGAACGCTTTATAGCTGGGGTGTCTGAGCGCATATCGCACAATCTTCGATGCTTCCGCACGGGTAAAAGCAAGGTTTTTTGTTTGTTTTGTTGATACCTTCCATATGTGCTTACCTGTTAACCGTACTTTACGGTATATGGCGATCACTTCACGGATATTAATGGCTTCGATATGCTCGTATTGACAATAATCAGCAAGCTTATTTAGACTGGAAACCGTTTCGTTGAATTCCTTCTCAGTGGGTTTTGTGGATACGAGCTTATCCAACGCTTTTCGGATATCTGCTTCGGTAAGCTGGGAAACCTTTACTTGACTAAGATCAGACAAGTTTTTATCAAAGCGTTGAAGGGTCCGTCTCGGAGTTTTCCCAAACGAGTATTCATCTCCACCGAGAGCGCTGACCAACGCCTTTCGTACAGTTAGGCAAGCCTCATCTTTAACCTGCAAATAATATGCAATTATCTTTGTTTCGAGTTCCTCCTTTGTCTTTGCGTAGATCAAACCGCTGTGATTACGATTTTTCGGGGTCAGTTTGGTTGTATAATACTTGAATCCCGCATACCCCGGTTCGTGGATTTGATCCACATTGTTGATGTGTTCCGATAATATAGCATCTCTTCGATTCATGATATACGTCTGAATCAGTGCCTTATCGGTAAGTTTACACTCTTCAGATATGATTGTCGATATCTTTGCTTCTATATTCAAAGAATGATCTCCTTCATATTTTTGGAGAGATTATGAAGGAGTGTTGATATAAAACGGTGTTTTATGACATTTTTAATGAATGTCCGGAAAGAAAACACCCGATTTTGAAAGATTATATATTTCTTCCAATTCTTCCGGATATAGTGTTCCTCTTCCGGATTTATAATCTCCGGGGAAAATATTGTTTCTGTTCATATAGGAAATAAGAGTAGACCTACTGATTCCTGTGTATGCTGTA
>JAILNQ010000108.1 GCA_024691425.1 Lachnospiraceae bacterium | reverse complement strand
CGCTGATGAATTCCAACATGTATATGCTGATCTCGGGAAAGCGGGCACTTGTAATAGACCCTCTTGATGATGACGAGGCACTCGGAATTATCAAAAAGAACGGCATAAAAGATATCACGGTAATACTGACTCACGAGCATTATGACCATATCTCCGGTGTGAACGCATTAAGAGCACTTATGAAGGAAAACGGCGGCAGGTGTACGGTACATGCAAGCAGACAGTGTGCAGAGTTCGCAAAGAGCGCGGACACTAATCTGTCGAGATTTTTCAGTGCCCTGTTCATAACCCATTCAGAGGAAGAACAGAAAATGGCGGGAGAGATCTTTGACATGGACTATTCGTGTGATGCCGATATTTTGCATGAAGGTGATGCGCAGATCGTCTGGGAAAGGCTCAAGCTTAAACTTTGCAGTACTCCCGGTCATTCTCCGGGCAGTATCTGCATAGAGATCTGTGATGAGGATGATATTCTTATCGCACTTGCGACAGGGGACAGCCTCGTAGAGGGAAATACAGTGATAACGAGGCTCCCGAACGGGTCCAAGAGTGACTACAGGAAAATCACCCGCCCCTATCTCGAAGGCTTCTCCGGTGATACGCTCGTGCTCCCGGGACACGGAAAGGTCTCATATATGAAAGATCTTGTCCTGGGATAGAAGAAAGAATATAAAAAACATGGAAAAGAGGTAATGGCTATGGCAACAGGATTTCTTTTTCCTGGACAGGGCTCGCAGGAGCCTGGAATGGGCAAAACGCTTTATGATGAACTGCCTGAGGCAAAGAGCATACTTGATGAAGCAGCGGATGTGGTTGATTTTGACATCAAAACGCTGATGTTCGAGGGGCCGGCCGAGACGATGAGCGACACGAGATATGCCCAGCCGCTCATATATACATGCTCCGCGATGTACCTTGCAAAAGCCAGGGCGCAGGGCCTTTCGTGTGATTATGTTGCGGGTCACAGCCTCGGTGAATACAGTGCTCTTGACGCTGCGAATGTTTTCTCTTTTGCGGATGGGCTCAGGCTTGTTAAAGAGCGCGGACTTGCGATGAGCAGGCAGAACGGAAAAGGAACGATGGCAGCCGTGATGGGACTTACAGAAGCGGAACTGCAGCCGATCGTTGAAGAAGTACCGTATGAAGTCGTGATAGCTAATCTCAACACTCCAATGCAGCTTGTGATCTCAGGAACGGAGAAAGGCATAGCTAGGATCGAAGAGACTCTTTCCGGTCGTGAAGGCGCGATGGTAAAGAGGCTCAGTGTCAGCGCCGCGTTTCATAGCCCTCAGATGATTGAGGCGGCGGATATCATGACACCGCTCCTTGAGAAGGCCGACCTTAAGACGCCGGATTGTTTTGTTGTGTCAAACGTGTCGGGAGCGGCCACAAAGGATGTTGAAGAGATACGGGCGAACCTTATAGCGCAGATCACGGGACAGGTCAGGTGGTATGACAGCATTCTCAATATGACGGCCGCCGGTGTAGACGAATTCTATGAGATTGGTAACGGTAAGATACTCCGGGGCATGAACCGCAGAATAGATGGCGCGGCGAAGTGCGAAAGTTTGTGAGGTGAGTTATGCAGGCGATAATTCTTGCTGCCGGAATGGGCAAACGCTTGAAAGCGTTGACGAAGAGCAATACAAAATGCATGGTAAAGGTCAACGGAGTGACTCTCATAGAAAGAATGCTCGGACAGATTGCCAAGCATGATGTTTCGAAGATCACGATCGTTTCAGGCTATGAGAAGGAAAAACTCAAGGAATTCATAGCGTCGCTTGATATCGCAACGACGATAGAATATATAGATAATGACGTATACGACCGAACCAATAATATCTATTCTCTTTATCTTGCCCGAGAAATCATGAAGGAAGATGACACTCTGCTGTTCGAATCGGATCTTATTTTTGAGGATGCCATCTTAGATGAGCTCGTATCAGATCCGAGGGCGAACCTAACATTAGTGGATAGATATGAATCATGGATGGATGGTACATGCGTTAAGCTGCATGACGATGATTCCATTGCAGAGTTCATACCCGGAAGGACATTTGATTTCAGACAGAAGGACGAGTATTTCAAGACTGTTAACATATATAAATTCAGCAAAGAGTTTTCCCGCGATTACTATGTTCCTTTTCTGGAAGCATATCAGAGCGCACTGGGACAGAATGAGTATTACGAGCAGGTACTGCGCGTCATAACGGTACTTGACAAGCCTGTCATAAAGGCGAAGAGGATAAAGAGCGGACAGAAGTGGTATGAGATAGATGATGCTCAGGATCTTGATATTGCGGAATCAATATTTATACCTGACGATGATGAAAAAGTATTGCTCATGCAGAACAGGTACGGAGGTTACTGGCGTTATCCGAAGCTTATTGATTTCAGCTATCTTATTAATCCGTATTTCCCGACGGACAGACTTAAGAGCGAGATCAAGGCCAATTTTGACAGGCTTCTCACCGAATATCCGTCAGGTCTTAGGGTCAATTCGCTTCTTGCCGCGAAGAACTTCGGAGTGGATATAGATAACATCATTGTCGGAAACGGGGCAGCAGAACTCATAAGAGAGTTGATGAATGAATTTGACGGAAAAACGGGTTTTATTCTTCCGACATTTGAAGAATACAGAAACCGGTACAATCCAGAAAAGCGCGTGGAGTTTATCCCGGATAATGAGGATTATTCGTATGCGGTTGATGACCTGATCGCATATTTTGCGGATAAGGATATATCAAATCTGATAGTGATCAATCCGGATAATCCTAGCGGGAACTACATTCCCCGCGCGGAGCTTGTAAGGCTTGCCGGATGGGCTTTACAAAAAAACATCAATCTGGTGATAGATGAATCATTTGCTGATTTTGCCGATGAGCAGGATAATTCTCTGTTCGATCAGGAACTTCTTGACGAAAATCCCCATCTGTTCGTAATGAAGAGCATCTCAAAGTCATACGGGGTTCCGGGGCTCAGGCTAGGAGTGCTTGCATCCGGCAACAGAAAAATGATAGCAAGACTCAAGAGGAGCGTCTCAATCTGGAACATCAATTCTTTCGC
>JAILNQ010000070.1 GCA_024691425.1 Lachnospiraceae bacterium | reverse complement strand
ATTTTCCGTGTCAGCAACTGTGCTTCAGGAGGAGCAATGGTCACGATCGGAGGTGAACTTGATGGATGACAGCAGATATCGTGTGATCATAGCCGAGGATGAACAGCTGATCGCCAAAAACATAGCAAAACACATCGAAGCAGAAAATCCCCACTTTGTGGTTGCAGGGATCTATTCCAACGGAGAAGATGCGCTTGCCGCGGCAAAAGACTATCCGCCCGCTGCGGTCTTTACCGATATTTCCATGCCTGTAATGACCGGTCTGGAGCTTGCGGCCGAACTGCACAGAACGATGGAGCACGTAAAAGTCGTCATCATAACGGGATATGCCGAGTTTGAATATGCCAAGGAAGCTCTTCATTACGGAGTTGAGGACTATCTTCTCAAACCGCTCGATCCGGCAGAGCTCCGCAAGGTGCTTAAAAACCTGGAACTGTCCTTTGATTCGATAAAGAAAAATGCCAGGACAAAGGGAGGCAGCGAAACACTGCCTCCCGAAGATATCGTCCGTCTGGTAAAGGACCATATCAAAGCCCACTACTCCGAGGATCTGGATCTTAATTCGATCGCGGATGACCTGGGATTTTCATCCTCATATCTGACAAAGATATTCAACAGATATGAAAATATCCCTCCGGCAAAATACATCAGGAACCACCGTATGGGAATCGCCAAACAGCTGCTTGCCGACAGGAGCCTGACTATCCAGCAGGTTGCGCTCAGCGTGGGCTATAATGATCCTTTTCACTTCAGCAAATCATTCAAGCAGACTTTCGGCATTACACCGACCGAATACAGGTCGGCGATGCAGAATGTCTGATCGTCCTGTAAAGCGGGCCGGATCATACAAGTCTGCAGTTCCATACTCCTATATCCGTATCCGAGAAAATTGTCTTCAGTCTGTGCTGGAGTTCTTCCCGTGAAACATCAGGTTTTGTTACCACCTGCAGGAACCCGCCTCCGCCTGCTCCGCATATCATCTTTCCATCGAGAAGATCATCGCATGCGTCAAATATCTGGTCTATAAGGGTGTTCGTACTCCCTCTGTCAAGCATTTTAGACAGTTCCCAGTGTTCAGAAAGCAGCTGCGCAAAAGCATCCACGTTTCCTCTCTCCAGCTCAAAACGCTGCAGCGTCGCATTCTTCTGAATTTCATTAAGCGCAAATACGGCGTCCTTTTCATTTCCTATATACCGTCCGACCACATCTCTTAAAAGATTCCTTGCAAGACGTCTCTGTCCGGTATAGATGAGGGCAAAGCGGCGGTTCAGTTCATCCATTGTTTCTTTGGCGGGCAGTACATGTGTAACTTTCAGCTCCTGCTTAAGCCCCGGCCGTGACGTTATGTATTTGATACCGTCCGTAACCCCGCCGGCCTGGTCCTGCCATCCGCCGCCTGTGGACATTATCTGCTCCATGCAAAGAACATGGCTGTAAAGATCATCTTCCGTGTGTTCCGTTGACATGAACTGAAAAAGAGCTTTAACGCAGGCCGCTGCAAGGATCGAACTTGTCCCAAGTCCTGAACCCTGCGGAATGCCAGTAACCTCTGTATCCATCAGGAATCCCCCGCCGAGCCTGTCCAGTATTTCCTCAAGATTTCCGCCGCTCTTCGGTATAACGCCGCATGCTAATAAAGCTGCTTTCTGTAAAACGAAAGGATCAAACGGATCACCTACGGACTGCAGCGGCCCAATGCTGCCAAACTCCCCATGGGTGTCCATATCCCTGCTTTCAAATATGATTTTCTTTTCATCGAGTCTTTTCAGTTTTACCATCACCGGACGCTGTCCCGATATGGTAATAGCCGCATTAAGCACGGTTCCGCCGTTCTCGTTGCAGTACGGGGGCGTATCGGACCACCCGCCTCCGAAGTTAACGCGGAGCGGCAGCCTGACCTCCAGCTCTTCTGCAGATATTCTTGCGTCCATGTTTTCCGTAAGCCCTGCAAGAGTTGAATCAAGTATGTGTCCGGAAAGCGTTGAAAAAGCCTTGGATATCTCCTTCTCATCCCGGAGCGCAGAACCGACATAATAATGCAGACGCATCTTCCGGCTGTATCCGCTTCCCGAAGTATGGTCATCAAGCCATTTTCTCTGAACGTTTGTGAGTTCTTTAAGCGGTCTGACTTTCGTAACAGGTTCGCGGTTCTTGATCATGGTGTCGATCCTGTTCATTGTCACGAGTTCTTCCATCCGCCTGTTCCACGCCAGAATCGCATCCGGATCAGCATCACAGAATCCCGCCGCAAGACTCTTTCCCTGCTCTATGCAGTCCCATTTTCCTTCTGTTACGTTTTTATACAGTTTTAATGCTGAATCCAGAGCCTCTCTTATTGTGCTCTTTTCGGGATAAATGGGCGCGGTCCAAAGAGATCCGGAAACGCCCTCCGGAATCTTCCGCCCGAAAAGCCTGTTTTCCTTCGGGTTATCATCAACGCCGTATATTCTGCACACGAACTTCCCGTCCGTCTGTTTGAGTCCATGCACCACTACTTTTTCAGGTATGACTTCATCAGTAACATCTATGAATGACAGAAGCGAACCTTCTCCTATGACCGCGTCAGAATGGACATAGCTTACCTCTGCGAAAACTCCTTTTCCTACATCCGCATTCGGACTTATGACAGAATTATATGATGGAAGAGACGATGATGAATTGATCACGGATGACCAGCCGAGCGCTTTGTATTCCTCAACTTTTCCAGTCATAAGCGCAAGTATCTCCTCAGTCGTTCCGAAATGGATGAATCTGGAAGGGAACAGTCGCAGCAGTTTCAGGCGGTAAGGCCGGAGCACTTTCCAGATCTCCTCGCGGCATTTCTTAAGCTCATCGCTGTATTTGCCCTCCGGCGCTTCCTCGAAAAAGCTTTCCAATGTCGAATCTTCTGCAAGAGGATACACAAAATCACCGTACAGACTGAGCCTTACCCTGTCGTTCACAAATCCTGCATACTTTTCCTTATCGAGGACTCCGTCCGTGGAGATCAGAGAAAACAGCGAGGACAGAATATCTGTTCCGAAGAAAAGAGCTCCGGTATCAATATCCACATGGCCGGCATCATTTACCGCGCCCACGCTTCTTAACATCTCCACACTCTGCTTATGGAGAAATCTCTTTACATTTCCGTCTTTTCCGCGCAGAAATACTCCATGGTTCTTTCCCGTTTCGGCATCCTCTTTGAAGCTTATCGCGGCTGCGCCCGTTCCGGACCAGTCCACAAGAAGCGCATTGAAGATCAGCAGGACATCTCCGCTGAGAAGAAGCATTCCCTCCCTGATCCTGCCCGGGACTGCTGACATCGCAATGATGAATTCGTCAAAAAGCGTGCTGCTCCGTCCATCCGGCAGCTCATGCGGAACAGGGCTGAACAGCTTTCCGAGCGCGCTGTACTGCGGTACACGTTTGCTGTCCCCGCCGCTATGTATTACGAGGATCCTTTTTCCTTTCCATCCTCCGAGTTCCTTTATAAGACGCAGAACCGAAAGTGTGGCTCCGCCGGACCCTATCCTCAGACCGCCCTCATCAGGAACTACTATAACTTCCGTTCTTGACGGAAGATACTTCCTCCTGTCTTCGATCTGAGTTCGGTATGACCTTGCCTGATGCTCGTTGCTTGCCGTAAGTATGATATAGTCCCAGACCGGAAATGATTCCGCAGACATGCTTCTTCTGTAGTCATCCCATGCATCTTGATAAGACTGTGAAAGATATAAGCTTGTATTCATGCTGCCTTTTTTCTCTTTCTCTCCCCAAAAGCATTATAACACGAATGCCCCGGCGTACATCTCCGTCGGGGCATCCATATGTTCACGGATCTATCTTATAGTCTTGTATAAAGGTCCGTATGCTTTGCAGGCTCTGTAATCCTGTCCTTCTTTGTCGCTGCCGAATGCATTCCAGGCAGCAGGACGATAAATATCGTCAGAAGGTACATTATGCATGCACACAGGAATCCTCAGCATCGATGCCATCGTTATCAGATCGGCTCCGATATGGCCATAGCTTATTGCGCCGTGATTCGCTCCCCAGTTATTCATTACATCGTAAGCCGTCTTGAAAGGTGAGCCTTCCACGCTGTCCGTACGCGGCGCAAACCATGTGCAGGGCCACGTGTAGTCCGTCCTTTTCCACAGTATGTCAGAAACGGTATCAGGAAGATTGACCGTCCATCCTTCAACTATCTGCAGAACCGGACCGAGGTTCTTTACGAGATTCAGTCTGATCATCGTCGCAGGCATTTCCGCCCTTGTAAGGAATCTGGCTGAATAACCGGCTCCGCGGAAATATCCGTTGTCTGCGGGACACCATTCAGTCGAGGCCATCATGGTCTCGATGTCCTTTTCAGTAACATCGTACCACTCCTTCATAACAGGAGCACCCGACTCATCCTTAACCTCGCCGCAAGCATCAAGACAGCATGCGCCGGAGTTTATCAGATGTATGAATCCGTCGGCATCTTTCGCATGCCCTTCGATGTCATATCCTGTTACCCGCTTTACTGCCGCGCCGCTCCAGTACGTACGCACATCCGCAAACATCTGCGCACGGTTCGTAAGCAGCTTCATGAACAGCATGGATGCTCCGTTCAGCGTGTCATTTTCGGTCGCAAGGATGAACGGCTCCCTTGCTCCGTTCCAGTCAAATGATGTATTGAGTATCGCCTCGGGAAAATCACAGTTCGGCCAATGATCCGTCCACTGACGCTGCCCCTGGAATCCTCCGCAGATGGCATTATGCCCTGCCGCTTCCTCTTCGCATCCATCAGGAAGGTTATGATTTCCCTGGTAAAGGTCTTCTATTATGACTGCCATCTTAGCCGTAAATTCCCAATCCTTCTCTTTCTGCTCATCGCTCTTTCTGACGAAGTCGGGGTTCTTGTCAAATCCTGTCCTGCAGTTCTTCTTTATCCAGCCGAGTGCCTTCTGATATTCATCCTCGTTATATATATGCTCCTCCATGCGGCGGAGTATCTCAACCTCGTCAACGGACTCAACCCTCATGCCAAGATATTCCTCAAAGAAATCCTGGTTGATTATGGATCCGCCTATGCCCATGCACTGGCTTCCGATCTGAAGATACGACTTGTCTCTCATAGTTGCAGCCGCAACTGCCGCCCTTGCAAACCGGATCAGTTTTGTCCTGACATCATCAGGGATCTCTGTATCATCTGCGTCCTGAACGTCTTTTCCATAAATGCCGAATGCGGGAAGCCCCTTCTGGGCATATGTTGCGAGAACACTTGCAAGATAAACCGCGCCGGGGCGCTCGGTCGCATTAAGTCCCCATACGCCTTTTATCGTAAGAGGATTCATGTCCATAGTTTCAGACCCGTAGCACCAGCACGGAGTAACACTCAGCGTAACGGCAACGCCCTCTTTGCGGAACTTGGCTTCGCATGCCGCTGACTCAGCAACGCGTCCTATTGTTGTATCTGCTATCACAACCTTCACCGGCTCACCGTTTGAGTATCTGATGTTTTCCTCAAACAGTTTTTTGGCAGACTTTGCCATGTTCATCGTCTGCTCCTCAAGGGATTCCCTGACCTTCAACGGACCTCTTCTTCCGTCGATTATCGGTCTGATGCCGATTGCCGGATAATCTCCGATATATCTGTTCTTTGCCATATTAACCCTCCTAAAAAACCAAACAGTGATTGCTCCATTTTTTATGATTTTATATCTGCACATCTGAAAAACAAAGTGTTATACTATAAAAAAATATAACAATATTCACTTTTTTGATTTTAGGCAAAAAGAGTTCTGCGCAGAAAGAAACCGTGAAATATATCGACTACAAAGAAAAAAGAAAGCAGGGAACATTCAATTTCCCTCTTGCATATTATCACCAGACACCGCTCAGCCCGCGCTATTACATGCCCTACCATTGGCATACGCACTATGAGATAATGCGGATCATCTCAGGGGCGTTTCACCTTACGCTTGACAACGAAACCGTGACTTATCACCCTGGTGACGTCATATTCATCTCCGGCGGAGTTCTTCACGGCGGCGAGCCCGAGAACTGCATATATGACTGCATCGTTTTTGACCTCGACATGCTCATGAAGGATAATCACGCATGCGCGAATACAATTCAGAGCATCATGGACGGCAGGATAAAAATCAATACGCTTATTTCTGAAAAATGTGATAAAATTCTTCCGATAGCAAAATCGCTCAGTCTTGTCCTGTCTGAGAAAAAGACAGGCTACGAGTTCATGACGCAGGGATATCTGTACCTTCTTCTAGGTACCATTGTTGAAGAAAAGCTCTATGAGGAATCGGTATATGATTCAACGACCATTGAGCGTCTTAACTGTATAAAGAACGTGATCGATTTCATCTCCGACAACTATTCCGACAGTATCAGCCTTGGACGGCTTGCAAGGATAGCCGGTATGAATCCCAAATATTTCTGCAGGTACTTCAGAAGCATGACAGGGCGGACTCCGATAGATTACCTGAACTATTACCGAGTGGAATGTGCATGCGAGATGCTTTCAACGAAAAACATCTCCATCAA
>JAILNQ010000009.1 GCA_024691425.1 Lachnospiraceae bacterium | reverse complement strand
GCTGCAATCCTTGCGGATGATGCCATAGCGGTCCTCGAAGACGTGGAAGTGGGTGAATACTATGATTATGACTGATCCTTTTGCCGCATCTCCCGAGGCGTTCGGGCTTCCCGGCACCGGCGAGATCGCTGCAATGGCAGGAGAACTTTTTCCGGACCTGACGGTCCCCGCCATCTCCCAGGCATCGGTACCGGCCATTCCGGAAGAGCCCGGGATACAGGATGTTTCGCCGACAGTATCCGATGTGAGCATACCGCCTGTATTAACCGATGCTTCGGTTCCTTATGCGGGAAGCTTTACGTCAGACGGATTCGACTGGGAGCATCCCTTCGCATATGGCGCGTACGAAAGCGTAGCGGAGCCGGCAGTATCATATTCGCCTGCCGTAATGTCAGGCGCTGAGGCCAAAGAAGCCGACAGGCGCATAGACGTTCCGACATCGCTTCAGGGAGCGGATGTTTCAAAGTCCGACGGAAGCGCCGAGGAAGGTACGTCAAGGAATGACAGCATACGCATAGGCAGCAAAACGCTTGCACAGATAAGGAATGATTTTCCGATACTGTCCGAGCGGATAAACGGGAATCCTCTCGTATGGCTTGATAACGGTGCCACGACGCAGAGACCACGCCAGGTCATAGACCGCCTGAGCTACTATTATGAGCATGAGAACTCCAACGTCCACAGAGGAGCGCACACCCTGGCCGCACGTTCAACGGATGCATATGAATCGGCAAGGGATACGGTAAGGGACTTTATCGGAGCGCCCTCATCCGACGAGATAATATTCGTCAGGGGAACAACGGAGGCTATTAATCTTGTGGCCAACGCCTATGTGCTGCCGACGCTTGCACCCGGTGACGAGATCATCGTATCGATACTCGAGCACCATGCGAATATTGTTCCGTGGCAGCTGATAGCACAGAAGTCCGGCGCGGTCATAAAGGTGATACCGTGCGATTCCACGGGCCAGCTGATCATGTCCGAATACGAGAAGCTGTTCACGAAGAGGACGAAGTTTGTTGCCGTTACCCATGTATCAAACGTTCTCGGAACGGTCACTCCGGTCGAGGAGCTCATCGCAATAGCCCACAGGCACGGTGTGCGCATACTTATAGACGGCGCACAGTCGGTGGCTCACATACCGGTAAACGTATCGGCTATGGATGCGGATTTCTTCGTGTTCTCCGGTCATAAGATTTTTGCGCCGACAGGAATCGGAGCACTTTACGGCAAACGCGAGCTGCTCGAGGCAGCACAGCCTTATCACGGCGGCGGGAACATGATAGCCGATGTTACGTTCGAGAGGACCATATACAATGACATCCCCAACAAGTTTGAGGCCGGCACCGGAAGCATTGCAGATGCGGTCGGACTCGGAGCGGCTCTTTCATATCTGTCTGAGATAGGAATGCCGTGTGTGTACAGGTGGGAGCATGAGCTTCTGCAGTATGCCATGAAGGAGATGTCGAAAATCCCCGGACTGACGCTTATCGGAACGGCACTTAACAAGGCATCGGTGCTCTCGTTCAAGCTCGACGGATATTCGGATGATGAAGTCGGAAAAAGACTCGATGCTTACGGCATTGCGGTCAGAACGGGACACCACTGCGCACAGCCGGTATTGAGGCACTTCGGCTATGAAAGCTCGGTAAGGCCAACGCTGGCGCTTTACAATTCACCTGATGATGTGGATGCGCTTGTAAAGGTGCTCAGGACTTTTGCTTAAGACGGGACATAAAAAATGGATGAGATCATTTCCGAAAAAGAGATAGACGGCATAGTACAGAATGTCATAAATGATTACGGGAAGGGCAGGAATATTGACGAGATCAATATATTCAACAAGCCCGACAAGAATGAAGTAAGGGCGGTGGTACAGGACCTGTTCCGCATCGTTTTTCCCGGATATTTCAGGGACCGGACTTACAAGATATACAATCCCGTGAACAGCTTTGCCGTCACGATAGAAGACATTTTCTACCATCTGAACAAACAGGTGTGCCTTGCGCTTGACTTTTGCAAGCTGCGGGGAACGATGACCGAAGAGGAGCGTGTCATAGAAGGCTACAGGATATGCAGGGAGTTCTTTGGCAGGATTCCCGCGATAAGAGAGTACATCGAAACGGATCTTCTCGCGGCTTATGACGGAGATCCGGCGGCGGGGTGCTTTGAGGAGATAATCCTTGCATATCCGGGCCTGATGGCGATAACCGTATATCGGATAGCGCATGAGCTTTACCTTCTGAGGGTTCCGGTAATACCGCGGCTCATGACGGAATACGCTCATTCCGAAACAGGTATCGACATACATCCCGGTGCATCGATCGACAAGTATTTCTTCATCGACCATGGAACCGGCATAGTCATAGGCGAAACTTCCGTCATAGGAAAGAACGTCAAGATATACCAGGGAGTGACGATAGGTGCTCTTTCGACACGCGGCGGACAGAAGCTGTCGGGAAAGAAACGCCATCCGACGATCAAGGACAACGTCACGATATATGCAGGCGCATCGATCCTCGGCGGTGAGACTGAGATAGGCGAGAATTCCATCATCGGAGGCAATACTTTCATTACTTCGTCAGTTCCGCCCGATACAAGGGTAAGCATCAAAAATCCGGAGATGGAATACCGCTCGCATGACAAGAAGCTTGTCAGGGAAGAGATAAAACAGAGTGAGGAATGGTTCTATATAATTTAGAACATTGTGAAAGGAGTCAGGTCATTATGAAGATAGTGGTTGGAGGAGAAAAGAAAGAAGTCGCGGACGGCATCACGCTGTCGGGGCTTATTGAACTTGAAAACGTGGAAACTCCCCAATATGTTACCGTTTCGGTCAATGAAGAGTTCATCGATGCGGGTTCTTTCGACACCCATAAGCTTTCGGAAGGTGATGAGGTTGAGTTTCTGTACTTTATGGGAGGAGGCAGGTAATGCCGTTTACGAATGAACAGCTCGAGCGTTACTCGAGACACATAATCCTGAAGGAGATCGGCGTAAAGGGCCAGAAAAAACTGCTAAATGCCAAGGTGCTCATAATCGGTGCGGGAGGTCTCGGTGCTCCTGCCGCCATGTATCTTGCCGCAGCGGGCGTAGGCACGATCGGCATCGCAGATGCGGATGTTGTCGACTTATCGAACCTTCAGAGGCAGGTCATACATACAACGCCGGATATCGGGAAGAAGAAAGTCGAGTCCGCAGCAGAGACGATGCGTGCCATAAATCCGGATGTTGACGTCAGGACATATCATGAATTTGTGAGCAGCGAAAACATCATGGATCTTATCGCGGATTATGATTTCATACTCGACGGGACCGATAATTTTCCGGCAAAGTTTCTCATAAACGACGCATGCGTGATGGCAAAGAAGCCTTTCAGCCATGCGGGAATAATAAGGTTTAAGGGACAACTGACGACTATAATCCCCGGAGAGGGTCCGTGCTACCGCTGCATATTCAAGAATCCGCCTCCGAAGGACGCAGTACCCACATGCAAACAGGCAGGCGTCATAGGCGCTATGGGCGGAGTCATCGGATCGTTGCAGGCGATGGAGGCGGTCAAGTTCATCACGGGAGTCGGGGAACTGCTGTCGGGGTATCTGCTCACATATGATGCCCTTAAAATGGAGTTTCACAAGATCAAGCTGCCGCCGCGCGGGAAGGGATGTGCGGTATGTTCGGATACGCCGACCATAACGGAACTTATAGACTACGAACAGGCAGCCTGCGACATGAAGGCATGAGCCGCTTGTGCCGGGTGTCCAAAAGATCCAGGGAGTGAAAATCGAAGGAATGAAGATAACGATAAAGCAGTCTGATTTTGACAGGATGTATGAACATGCTCTGGCCCAGAGACCGGATGAAGCATGCGGGCTCATAGCGGGGACCGAGTCGGAAGACGGCAGCAGAAGCATAGAGAAGATATACCTTCTGACAAATACGGATCATACGAACGAGCATTTTACCATTGACCCAAGGGAGCAGCTGTCGGCCGTTAAGGATATGAGGGCATCAGGACTTGTTCCGCTCGGCAACTGGCACTCCCATCCGGAAACGCCGTCGCGCCCGTCCGAGGAGGACAAGCGCCTGGCAAATGACAGCAGGGCATCATACCTGATCCTGTCGCTTGAGCATGAAGATGAACCTGTGCTGAACGCTTTCCATATCGAAGGCGAGCAGGATTCTCGTACAGTCAGAAAAGAAGAACTGATCATAGTGGAGGGATAGAACGATGGCAGATAACGAAATCAAAGTTGACGAGATAATAGACATAACCGATGTGACATGCCCCATTACTTTTGTAAAGACCAAGGTGGCCATAGAAGAGCTTGATGACTGACAGATACTTCAGGTGCATTTAAATGGCGGAGAGCCTGTTGAGAATGTTCCGAGGAGCATTAAGGAAGAAGGCCACGAAGTGCTCGACCTGCGCGAGAACGGCGACGGGACGTACGAGCTTTTCATTAAGAAAGTCGGCGACTGATGTCAAATCAATAAAGGCAATAATTCTCATTGTCTTAACCTATAGCTGCAGGATTGTCTCAACTTCACTTGCATCGACATGTCCCTGCTCACCGGAGGATATGATTTCACGAAGCTGTCTGTAGTACTCGGCTCGGGTGAGAATGCTGCCACGCTTAATTACGGTCTTTTCATTTCGGCAGTCATCAATTTCCTCCTGATCGCACTTGTCATCTTCTGCCTCATCAAGGCGCTGAACAAGATGAAGGATAAGGTTGCAAAGAA
This sequence comes from Lachnospiraceae bacterium, assembly GCA_024691425.1. GTDB lineage: Bacteria > Bacillota > Clostridia > Lachnospirales > Lachnospiraceae > UBA2868. The sequence continues at coordinate 19,453 of JAILNQ010000009.1, read as the reverse complement.
GGAAGAAGAAGCACCGACAACGAAGAAGTGCCCGTTCTGCAAGTCCGAGATAGACATAGAGGCAACAAGATGCCCTCACTGCACATCACAGCTTGACAGCTGATGAGCAATAGCCGATAAGAATAGTCTGAAGATGCCGAAAACCCGCGTGACCGATCACGCGGGTTTTTGCGATGATAAAGATTTTTAGAGGTCCGTTGATTTTGGGGAGTTCTGCAGAAACCGGTTTCCTGGATCATGATCAGTAATGAAAAAGAGGACTAGCGTGATCCGGCTTGAATGACGTATAATATCTCCTATGATCAATGACATGAAAAAACTCATTCAACAATACACACGCAAATGGCTTCCCGTCTTTTTCATCGACCTGGCCATCGCCGCCTTTACTTACTCGCTTCTGATGATCCACCAGCTTGTGAACCAGCTTGACGGCCTCTGGCACGGGTCCGAATCAGTCGCCAACGGATGGGAACTTTCGATCGGACGCTGGCTCTGGCGGTATCTCGACAAGGCAAGGTTTCATATCAGCCCGGATCCTTTCGCCTCGTTCTTAACACTCACGCTCTTCATACTTGCAACGATCATGATGCTCGAGATCCTGGAGGTTGAAGGGAGAGTGCGGCAGGTTGCTATGAGTATGCTCTTTCTCATATCGGTGAGCGTATGCAACAATCTGTCATACAGATATATGTCTGCAACGTTCGGCTTCAGCTTATTTTTTGCGGCTCTTGCGGCTCTTCTGGTCATCAGGATAAAAAAACCGGTCATAGCGGTGCTTCTCGGCGCAGTTTCAGTCGCGCTTTCAAATGCATGTTATCAGGCTTTCACAGGAGTTGTATGTCTGCTCATCGTGCTCTATATAGCCTTCTGCGTTAAGGCCGAAAGGATGGAAAGCAGAGATATCGGCAAGTTCACCTTGCGGGCTCTTATTGCCGGAATAGCCGGATTCGTGATCTATTACGGCATCCTGATGCTCGAATTCGCCAGGTACGACGTACAGATGAATGAGTATAACGGTGCCAGCAACTATAGCATCGCCGGAATAGTGATGAACCTTCCGGTCAGGTTTCTTACGGCCTATCATGACTGGTTCGAATACTTTGGAAACGAAAACTTCAGGATCAGCATCATCCCCGCAGGCCGGTACCTTTACATGATATTTGTGCTGCTGCTGATCGCCATCGCACTCATCAGCACAGTAAAGATAGCAAAAAGGAGCATCGGCATGGCGGTGATCTATATCGTCTGCATACTGCTCGTTCCTGCAGCAGTTAACGTGTGCCTGCTCATTGCCTACAATTCCTTCATGTCGCTCCAGATGAGCGTTCCGATGGCTATGTCGCTTCCGGCGCTTGCATGCGTCTGTGCAGGAAGGACGGGATACAGAAGCGGCGATGAGGAGTCCGGCAAAGATGAACCGGGGAAGCAGAAAACCGCCATAAGAACCGTACGTATTGCGGCCTGGACCGTATCCGCATTTATCATATACACGCAGTTCTTCATGGTGCAGTATGACCAGCAGTCAATGTACATGGGGCGCCAGAGCTGTCTTGCGATGGCGGATCAGATCGATGCATACCTTGTAAAGCACGATCTGCTCTACCCAGGCTACAAGTATGTTTTTGTCGGAAAGCCGTCCGGCAACAGGGAATTCTACATGAACGATTTCTTCGGGACTGCTAATCAGTACGCTCAGTTCGGCAATTTCACTGACGATCCGGGTGGAGCCCGCATGAGCTGGCAGGGACTGTGGTGGTTCGAACGCGGAATAAGAATGGATTTCGCCCCTGAGGAGAGGTGGGCAGAGATACTTACCGATGAAGCGGTAGGCAGAATGCCCGTATTTCCCGAGGAAGGCTCGTGTGTCCTTTATGATGACGTTGTTGTGGTCAAGGTCAGTGATCAGCCGGCGGAGCAATGATCAGTACACAGTGATGATCTGCCGATTGACAAATGATGAAAAATAATATATCATCCCTTTAGTGCGTTGCGCTTTAACGCGTCAAAGTAATAAACAAGAAAGGGAAGATATCATGATTATCAAGATCACGTTACTTATTCTGTTCTTTGCCGTTATGATCCTTATCGGATTTGCCTCAAAGAAGAGCGCCAAGGATGTTAACGGATTTGTTCTCGGAGGCCGTAACGTAGGCCCGTGGCTTACGGCGTTCGCTTACGGAACATCATATTTCTCATCGGTCGTATTCGTAGGATATGCAGGCCAGTTCGGATGGAAGTACGGTCTCGCTTCGACGTGGATCGGACTCGGAAATGCCTTCATCGGCTCGCTCATGGCATGGGTGATCCTCGGAAGAAGGACAAGAGTCATGACCAATCATTTAACGTCCGCTACGATGCCGGAGTTCTTCTCTAAGAGGTTTGAAAGTCATTCGCTCAAGATTGCTTCTTCGGTAATCATCTTCGTTTTCCTCATACCTTACACGGCAAGTATATACAACGGCCTGTCAAGGCTTTTCTCAATGGCGTTCGACATACCTTACGAGGTCTGCATAACAGTCATGGCATTGCTCACCGCAGTGTACGTCATCGTGGGCGGATATGTTGCTACGGCATGGAATGATTTCGTTCAGGGAATGATAATGCTTATCGGTATCGCGCTTGTCATCTGGGCCGTTCTTGCCGGCAAGGGCGGATTCATGAGCGCGGTCATGCAGCTTTCACAGATAGAGAGCGATGTTCCGCAGACAATGGGCCAGCCCGGTGCATTCGCATCATTCTTCGGAACCGATCCTGCCGGACTTCTCGGAGTCATCATCTTAACATCCCTCGGAACATGGGGCCTGCCTCAGATGGTCCACAAATTCTATGCGATCAAGGATGAGAGAAGCGTTAAGACCGGAACGGTTATTTCAACTATTTTCGCGATAGTCGTTGCCGGCGGAACATATTTCCTCGGAAGTTTTGCAAGACTCTTCGACGATCCTTCGCTTCATAAGGAAGACGGCGGAATGATGTTCGATGCGGTCATGCCGCACATGCTTTCATTCCTTCCTGATATACTGATCGGAGTCACGGTCGTGCTCGTTCTTTCGGCATCGATGTCAACGCTTTCCTCGCTCGTTCTCACATCGAGCTCAACGCTTACGCTCGATTTCATAAAAGACCTGTTCGTAAAGGATATGAAAGAGAAGAGGCAGGTCCTGACGATGAGGATTTTCATCGCGGTGTTCATCATCATATCGGTCGTTATAGCTCTCAACCCGCCTACGTTCATAGCACAGCTCATGGGTATTTCCTGGGGTGCTCTGGCCGGCGCGTTCCTCGGCCCGTTCGTATATGCGCTGTATGACAAGAAGACGACGAAAGCTGCCGTATGGTCGAGCTTCGTTGCGGGCGTGGGAATCACGGTGCTTAACATGTTCTTCAATTTCTTCTCATCACCTATAGTTGCCGGCGCTGTAGCTATGATAGTTTCACTTATCATAGTTCCGATAGTGAGCCGCATCACGCCTCAGCTTTCGGATGCTTCAAAGGATGCGATTTTCTCCTGCTATACGCAGACTGTCATCGTATCGAAGAAGAATTCGCTCGAGGAATAAGAGAAACACTTTCTGCGGCAGGCTCTGCGTGGTATAATTCCAAAGACGGCCTGCCGCTGATTCTATTTTATGGGATTTTCGGCTCCGGCCGAAAACTTATGCAAGAAGGAAAGAATAATGAGTGATACTGAGAAAATCATGATGCTCGGAAACGCCGCGATCGCAAGGGGCGCTTATGAAGCCGGCGTGAAGGTCTCTGCGGCCTACCCGGGAACTCCGAGCACGGAAATAAGCGAGAACCTCGTGCAGTACAAGGATGACCTTTACTGCGAGTGGTCACCGAATGAGAAGGTTGCTACGGAAGTGGCGATCGGTGCATCGATGGCCGGCGTAAGGGCGATGTGCTCAATGAAGCATGTCGGCGTAAACGTTGCCGCGGATCCGCTCTACACAGTTTCCTACATAGGCGTGTCGGGCGGTCTTGTTATGGTTGCGGCTGACGATCCCGGAATGTATTCATCGCAGAACGAGCAGGATACGAGAATGGTCGCAAGGGCCGCGCACGTGCCTGTGCTTGAGCCTTCGGATTCGCAGGAAGCGAAGGATTTCATGAAGGCGGCTTTTGAGATGAGCGAGAAATACGATACCCCCGTGATAGTACGCACGACAACGAGGCTCGCGCATTCTCAGGGCATGGTAACTCTCGGCGAGCGTGAGAACGTTCCTGACAAGACATACGAAAGAGATATCGCGAAGCGCGTGATGATGCCCGCCATGGCCAAGGGGCGTCACATTGTCGTTGAAGAGCGTGAGAATAAGCTTGCGGAAGATGCATGCAGCTTACCTATAAACAGGGTAGAAATGAGGGATACCAAGATAGGCGTCATCGCAAGCGGAATTCCTTATCTGTATGTGCGTGAGGCTATTCCCGATGCGAGCGTTTTAAAGCTCGGACTCGTAAATCCTCTGCCGAAAAAACTCATCGAGGATTTTGCGAAGAAGGTCGATACGCTCTACATTGTTGAGGAGCTTGATCCGCTCATTGAGCTGCAGGTAAGGTCATGGGGGATCAGCTGCTTAGGCAAGGAGATTTTCACAGTTCAGGGCGAATACAGCGCGAACATGATAAGACAGGCGATAAATCATGAGAATCTTGAGCTGAAATCACCCGCGCAGGTTCCGAACCGTCCTCCGATCCTGTGCCCGGGATGTCCGCACAGGAGTGTGTACACGGTGCTTTCGAAACTGAAGCTTCATGCGGCCGGCGACATAGGATGCTATACGTTAGGCGCTGTTGCTCCGCTTTCAGTCATCGACACGACGGTGTGCATGGGATCTAGCATTTCGACTCTCCACGGCATGGAGAAGGCGAAAGGAAAAGAATACATCAAGAACTGGGTAGCCGTCATCGGTGATTCCACGTTCATGCACACGGGCGTGAATTCCCTCATGAACATGGCATACAACCAGGGAACCGGAACGGTCATGATACTCGACAATTCCACAACCGGAATGACAGGTCATCAGGATCATGCGGCAACGGGAAAGACGCTCCAGGGCGATACCGTTCCCGCGATAAGCATATATGAGCTCTGCAAGGCGATGGGAATAAAGAACGTCATCGAGGTTGACGCATTCGATATCGCACAGCTTGAAAAGACGGTAAAAGAGGAAGTCGCTAAAGACGAGCTTTCAGTAATAATCACGAAATCCCCGTGTGTCATGCTGAAGCAGAAACCGATGACGCATAAATGCGCGTCTGATCCTGAAAAATGCAAGAAGTGCGGAATGTGCTTAAAGCCCGGATGCCCGGCGATAACGAAGAAACCGGACGGCACTGTCGCTATCGATGACACGCTCTGCAACGGATGCGATCTGTGCAAGAGCCTGTGCAAGTTCGGTGCGATAGAGGATACTGCATTATAAAATAACAGTGTTATTTATTAAGTGATAGGAGCATATAGATGGAAACCAAGAACATAATGATCGTCGGTGTCGGCGGACAGGGAACGCTTCTTACGAGCCGGGTGCTCGGCGGAGTCATACAGGACGGAGGATATGAAGTGAAGCTTTCGGAAGTTCACGGAATGGCCCAGAGGGGCGGCTCTGTTGTGACTTTCGTAAGATACGGAAGCGAGGTTTTCGAACCGATAGTGGAAGAAGAATGTGCAGACGTCCTTATCGCTTTCGAGAAGCTCGAGGCGATGAGGTACGCTCATTTCCTGAAGAAAGACGGTGTCATCATAGTCAATGATCAGAGGATGGATCCGATGCCCGTAGTCATGGGTGCGGCAGAGTATCCGGAAGGGATCATCGAGAATCTGTCCAAGGATTATAAAGTCATTGCAGTAGACGCGCTGTCCGAGGCGAAGAAGCTCGGGAACGCCCAGGTCTTCAATGTCGTTATACTCGGAGTGGCAGCTAAGCACATGGATTTTACGGTTGATGCATGGCATGCCGTTATAGAACGGATCGTCAAGCCGAAGTTCGTCGAGCTTAACAAGAAGGCATTTGATGTCGGATACGGACTTTAATGAGGCGGTCCGAAGACCGGAGCAGTGATTTTCGCATGAAAGGAAGACTGGAGGAAAAACAATGATCTGGAATGAAACCAAGGAGTGCATGAGCGCCGACGAGAAGCATAATCTCCAGAGCGCAAGGCTTGTCAAGCAGGTCTCGAGAGTGTACCACAACGTCGAGTTCTACAGGAAGCGGATGCAGTCGGTGGGTCTTGAGCCCGGCGACATCACGTGCATCGAAGATATAACGAAGCTTCCGTACACAACGAAGGATGACCTTCGTGACAACTACCCCTTCGGACTGTTCGCGGTACCGCGTGAGCAGATCGTCAGAGTGCATGCTTCGAGCGGCACGACCGGTAAGGCAACTGTAGTAGGATATACAAGGCGCGATATAGATATCTGGGCCGAGTGCGTTGCGAGATGTCTTTCCGGAGCCGGAGTCACATCAAAGGATATCATCCAGGTCGCATACGGATACGGACTTTTCACGGGCGGACTCGGAGCGCATTACGGTGCGGAGTTCATGGGCGCCACGGTTGTTCCGCAGTCAACAGGCAATACAAAAAAACTCCTTACGATGATGCAGGATTTCGGAGTCACTGCTATTGCGTGCACGCCTTCTTATCTGCTGCATATCGCTGAGGTCGTGAAGGAACAGGGCATACTCGATGAGCTGAAACTCAAGGTCGCGATCTGCGGTGCGGAGCCATGGACCGAGAACATGCGCCGTATGATCGAAGAAGAACTGCGCATAAAAGCGTATGACATATACGGACTTTCCGAGGTCATGGGCCCCGGCGTTGCATGCGACTGCGAATTCCACAAGGGACTCCATGTCCATGACGATCATTTCTATCCGGAGATAATCGATCCCGAAACGTTAGAGCCGGTAGGAGAGAACGTAACCGGCGAGCTTGTTTTCACGACGCTCACGAAAGAGGGGCTTCCCCTTATCAGATACAGGACGAAGGATCTTACGAGCATCGAGTACGGAACATGCGACTGTGGACGCACGCAGCCCAGGATACAGAAGTTCAAGGGCAGGAGCGATGACATGCTCATTATCCGCGGCGTGAACGTATTCCCGTCACAGGTTGAGGCCGCTCTTCTGGAGATGGGCGAGACGACGCCTAACTATATGATGATCGTAGACAGAGTGGATCATCAGGATACGCTCGAAGTTCAGGTCGAGGTTGATGAGAGATACTTCGATGATGAGATGCGCGGACTCGACAATCTTTCGAAGAAAGTCGGCTCGGTGCTCAAGCAGGCGCTCGGCCTCGCGGTTAAGGTCACGCTCGTTGAGCCGAAGACTTTACCGAGATTCGAGGGCAAGTCAGTTCATGTTACAGATAACCGCAAGCTGGTATGATAGGTCATAGTTAACCGGTTGTTTAAGACTAACAGGAGGTAATGATATGGCAGTTAAACAGGTAACGGTATTCATCGGAAATAAAGAAGGACGTATAGAGAAAGTCACTGAGATTCTCAAGGAGAACAACATCAACATCAGCTCGCTCTCGCTTGCTGAATCGGTTGATTTCGGGCTTCTGCGGCTCATAGTTTCGGATCCGGTAAAGGCAAAGGAGGCGCTCAGCGCAGAAGGACTGTCCGCAAGGCTCTCCGACGTGATCGCGGTTGAGATCCCGAATGCTCCGGGTTCGCTCCATGACCTTCTGACCGCTCTCGTGGAGTTCAACATAGAGTACATGTATGTGCTCTCTTGCGCGGAAAAGGCGTCCATGATAATGAAGATCAAAGATTATGAAAGCGCTGAATCAGTCATCAGATCCAGCGGATTCACTGTTCTTAGCTCTGACGATATCTGAAAAATCAGGAACGGTAATTTTATTGTTGATAACGTGATGGTACATGGTGCGGACGAACGTGTTCATGTTGACGCAGGACAGCTTGATCTTCGGATGGGCGTTCTGATAGACGCGGAACACTTCGTCCGCAAATCCTTGTCCCATGATGTCGACATTTTCGAAGTCGAACACGGCTTCTTTGAATCCGTCAAGTCGCGTGCATAGGCGGCGCGCCTGTGAGCGCCCGACTGGGTCGCAGTCATGACACGCCTCAAAGACGGGTATCACGGTTCTTATGAATCCGTCGTCCGCATCGGCATATCTGCTGAGAACTTTCCCTATTTCTCTTCTTGTATCATTCTCAAGCCTCATATATACAACAGTTCCTTTCTTGGTAAGCTTCATGGCATATGCGAGCAGATGCGATCTGACAACGGACGGCACGCCGGGAAATCCGCGCCGCAGAAGCGTCCCGTCGGATGATGCTGCAAATCTGTCGAGCATATGCATCGAAAAGAAAATCCCTTCGCCGGTGTGATTTTCGGGCTTTGTAGTGAATTTTCCTTTATATAGCTCCGTGGCGGCGTCTTCAAGGCTCGGATGCGGATATCCGTAGTCCATAAGACCGTCAGCGATTTTCCTGAAAATCCCCACACCGTCATCTGTCATTGCTATCTCCGTATAGAGCGTGCACATTTCGGCACGGACAGTTATGAGACTTCCTTCTGAATGCTCCAGAGCATTGTTGAACATTTCGGGAAGGACATAACGCCATATCTTCAGAGCGTTATCATTCACGGTAAGATCGGATTGAAAATCATTATATGCGGCATAATCATCGGACTCGAGAAAGTCCTTTATGCCGTAGTTTCTTACCACGCTGCGCTTGATCAGGGAATATCCGCATAGCCTGTCCGGGGATTTCATGATATGCCCTTCCGCCGACTCTGCTTCAAGGTAGCGTTTTATGCTTGTATGAGAGATGCCGAACTCCTCAGATACTTTCTGCATCATTGCCTGGTCGTCATCATCGATTTTGCGAAGGAGATACTGCTTGATATCTCTTCTTTTAGCTTCTGTGAAAGACATCTTTATCGCCTCAACTATAAATCAATATTCTGCAACTATAATATCAGAATCTGCAACTTTAATCAATGATATAAATATTCTCGAAAAACTGCATAAAACGTGGTTACTAACATATGTTGTTGTGGTATAATGATGCAGATACAATGTATTGAGCTTTTTGAGAACAGCAATGAGAAAATCTTTACATAGAATAACCGCATCTGTTTTATCGTTAGTTCTTGTCGCAACGTCGTTCCCGATTCTTGTAAACGCCACGGAGGCAGGGAAATTCGTAGGCGAAGATGAACTGTCTTATGAACTGTCTGATGATGAGTATTATGACCTGTCAGACGATCATGAAGATAAGGCTTATGAAGAGTCCGATAGTGATCAGTATCCCGATACGGATGAGTATGAAATAACGGAAGAGTATGAGCCGGAAGATGAATCTGAGATAACAGATCAGGATGACATATCGGATGATGTGGATGTTTCCGACTCGTTCAATGGCTATGAAGATGATTCCTATGATGCCGGAGCGGAAGAAGAGCAGGCTGTAGAAGGCGAACGGCATGGAATGGGATACATTTACGTTCCCGGTGAAGGCAATGTCGAAAGCATAGCGGCATTAAATGATGACGAGGATTACAGTTTTCTGGAGAATCTTCCGCACAAGTATGTTACTCCGGATCTGCCGGAGCTCAGAAACCAGGGAGATTACGGAACATGCTGGGCGCACAGCGCCATGGCCGCGGCAGAGCTCAGCATGAAGAAAAAGCATCCTGAGTCATCACCCGACTACTCAGAGCTTCATCTGGCATATTTCGCATATGAAAACAATTCGCCGGATCCTCTCGGAGGTACATCAGGCGATGTGAACCGTGCCGTTTATGATAATATCGGAGCAGAAAATTTCCTGTACCGCGGAGGAAATCATCAGTATATTTCAAATGTTTTAGCGTCCTGGACAGGGGTTGCGGATGAGGCGACGGCACCTTATTCGGAAGCGGAATCCGCTCTTTCTGACGGACTTGATGATTCAGCTGCATATGATGATGTGGCTCATCTAAAGAACTTCTATAAGGTCAGCACAAAAACAGATGCGGACCGTAATGCGATAAAATGCATCATCAGAGACTGTGGCGCGGCCGAGGTTTCGATGTATGCGCTCCGTCCTGACGGCGGTTCGATAAGGTTCAATGACGGTGTGAAACTTAGCCATTACAGCGTATACAGCGAAGCGCATAACTGCTATTATTTCCCGCATGCGATAAAGGATGTTAATCATTCGGTGACTATAGTCGGCTGGGATGATGATTTTCCCGCGCGGAACTTTGTGAGCAAGCCTGAAGGAAACGGGGCGTGGCTCATCAGGAACAGCTGGGCATCAGATGATATGGGCACGAAGTCATTCGGAGGCTATTTCTGGTTGTCTTATTACGACAGAGGAATTGCCAATGTCTCCGCCTGGGGCTATGAGTATGACGACGTTGAATTTGACAATAACTATCAGTACGACGGGGCAATGACCACAGGCGATACGGGCTATTATTCAGGTCATGTTCTGGCGGCGAATGTGTTTACCGCCAAGGGATCTTCTGAAGGAGAGATTCTCAGAGCCGTTTCGATATGCCCTGTTTTCAACACAAATATCCATTATGAGATATATGTGTACAAAAATCTTACCGATGCATCAGATCCGGTCAGTGGGACTTTTGTATCCTCTGCAAGCGGCGACACCACCTATGCAGGCTATTATACCGTGCCGCTTGATGATGAGGTTGAGCTAGAAAGCGGTGATACGTTCAGCGTTGTCGTGCTGTTCGAAAAGTATGTGAACGGTGAAGGCCAAGGTTTATGGGTAGCGAAGGAAGAATCTGAGGCAAGGCCTGGCTTCTTCGTCAGGACAACGGCTTATTCCGAGGCAGGACAGAGCTTCGCTTCAGAAGACGGAAGAAGCTGGGAAGATATCGGTGCGTCCGGCAACGGTAACATCAGGATAAAGGCATTCACCTGCAATAAAGCCGGCGACAGCCATACGCTCGCTTTAGATGCGAATGGTGGAACTTTCGGCGAGGACGGCACGGTTGTGACAAAGACAGTACTTGAAGGCGACAGGTACGGGCATCTGCCTGTTCCGGAAAGAGACGGATATTCATTTGCCGGATGGTTCACAGAGGAAGAAGGCGGCTCGGAAGTGACGCATCTCCTGTACGTGTCTGATGATGGAAGTCAAACGTTATATGCGCACTGGGAAGCGGATCAGTTTTATGAGCCTTCCGAAACTGACGAGGAAAGCTCGTCACAGGAAGTTGATGAGGAGATCAGCGATCCTGAATATGATGAAGAGGATATATCTGATCAGGAGAATACCGATTCTTCGCCAGATGAGGAGCCTGCTGATGAGCATGAAGCTGTTGCCCCCCGCGCTGATGAAACTTATGCTGATGAACCGGATGATGTTCCCGATGATAGCGGCGAAATAGACGCGGAAACCTGGGATTATAAATATAACTCAGAGGACGATGATCGCATACCGTCTATCAGTGAATGCGATATCGATGTAAAAGACGCAGTGTATGATGGGACTGAAAAGAAATCTGCCGTTACCGTCTCGTATATGAGAAACGGAGAACGGATCATACTGGAGGAAGGCAGCGATTATTCAGTAAGCTATTCAAGGAACACGGATGCGGCCGGAAAGGATGCGGGCGGATCAGCGGCACCTGCGGTGACCGTAAAAGGAAGGGGAAGCTTCAGCGGAAAGGCCGTAAAGTATTTCACGATAGGAAGACGTCCTGTCAGCGCTGATGAGCTTATGATCAGCGTGCCAGACATCAGGACCGGCGGCAAGCCGATAGATAGCAGCGATATAAGGCATTCGATCAAGTTCTTTAATCCTGTTCTGAATAAAACCGTTAATCTGACAAAAGGCAGGGATTACGAGATCGCCGAGTTCAGCTTTGCGGAAGGGAAGCAGCTCCAGAAGGTTTCTTTCCGGCTTAAGGGCAATTATGCAAATGATGGAGAGATCGGGACCGAGTTTCTTGTTTACCAGAATAAAATAAAGGGTGACGGATCATTCGAGGCCTATCCGGAAATGCAGGAGTATGAATACACAGGGGATGCTATAGAGCCGAAGATAACGGTGAAGCATATCATAGACGGTCAGATGATCGAGCTTGTTGAGGGCAGGGATTACAAGGTCTCGTATAGCAACAACATCAAGGCGCGAAAGAGCGATGATGCAAGGCATGCGCCGACCTGGAAAGTTAAAGGATGCGGGGCGTTCAAGGGAACTCTGGCCACGGGAACATTCAGTATCAATGCAAGGAAACCGCAGTAAAAGAACTATGAAGAAGTCCTCTCAGAGTTGAAACGAGAGGACTTCTTTTTTGGTAAAGAGGTCAGAAACATCGCCATATTTTCAGTCACATCTGCCACTGTTTGTGATATAATATTTTAGATACTTTTCAAAATTCAGTTACCATTCGGGAAAGGAAACAGATATGAGAAAATCATTGCATCGCATTATCGCATTCGCATTATCATTCGTTCTGGTAATGTCTGAATTTACCGTTCCGGCATTCGCTACAGAGGCCGGCGGAAACTCAAGCGAGGAGGTTCAGACGGAAACCGGAGAATTATCTGAAGAAACCGCTGAAACTGTCGCAGATGAAAAGCCTGTCAAGACAGATGACAAAGAGGAAGAATCTGTCGAAAAGAAAACAGAAGATGACGAGGATTCTGTTTCTATAGAAGTTAGGGACGAAGACGATGAAGACGTCTTCATGGATGAGAACAGCGGAGAAGACGGAGAGGAAGTTTTCGAGCATGGTCTCGGATACAATTATATCCCCGGTGAAGGAGATATCGAGAGCATAAGATCCTTCGATGACGGTGAGGGAGACAGTTTCTTCGGAACCGAAGACCCTCTTCCTGAGAGATATGTGACTCCGAATCTTCCGCCCCTCAGGGATCAGAATCCGTATGATACATGCTGGGCGTTCGGCGCCATGGCAGGTGCTGAGATCAATATGATGAAGAAGGGATTGAAATCCGACCCGGATTTCTCCGAACTTCATCTGTCATACTTCTCATATGAGAAGGGTGCGAATTCTGCCGATCCTCTCGGCGGCACGGCGGGAGATCTCAACAGGGCAATATACAACAGTAGTGGAGCAAACTATCTGAAAAGAGGCGGAAACCTTTTCTATGCAACTAATGTGCTTGCTTCATGGATAGGAGCCGCAGATGAGACAACTGCGCCTTATACGCAGGCATCACCGAGTAAACGCTTAGCAGATAATATTGCGTATAAAGATGCGGCGCATCTTGAAAACTGCTATGTTACCGCGACGGAAGGGGACGAGAATATTGAGGCGGTAAAACGTCTCGTCATGAACTGCGGATCTGCGCAGGTTGCATTCTTGGCTATAGGGCAAAGCAGCCATTGGACTAAAGAGGGAAAAACTGTTTATTTTGACGATGTTTTTGACAGAAATAATGTCTGTTACTATTTCCCGCTGGAAGATTGCGGAACAAATCACATCGTTACTATTGTCGGGTGGAACGACAATTTTCCGAAAGAGAATTTCGCTTATGAGGAAAAACCTGGGGGTGACGGCGCATGGCTTATCAGAAACAGCTGGACAACCGAAGGCAGTATTGATAACAAAAGTTATGACGGATATTTCTGGCTCTCCTACTATGACAAGAGCCTCTGGTGCTCTCCTGCCTGGGGATTCGAATACAGCGATGTAGAATATGACAACAACTATCAGTATGATGGCGCGATGAATACCCTGGGTATGACGGCGTATCAGAATTATATATATTTTGCGAATATTTTTGAAGCTCATGGATGCGAGGACGGAGAAATCATGAAAGCGGTCCTGTTCGTAACTCTCAGACCAGAGCTGGATTATGAGGTTTCCGTTTACAAGAATCCTGATCCCCAGGATCCCACAAGCGGTACGCTTGTTGCGTCTAAAACTGGAAAGACGGTGTATCAGGGAACATATACCGTACCGCTCGATGAACCGGTTGAGCTTGATTACGGCGACAGATTCAGCGTTGTGGTAAAACAATCCAGTACTAAAGAAAATGCTGAAGTCTACGCACCGGTTGAGCACTCTCAGACGAGTGACTGGGTTAAGATTACTGCGAGCTGCAAAGCTGGGCAGAGCTTCATATCGGCTGATGGAGCAGAATGGGATGATGTGACTTCTGTCGGTAATGCCGGGACTGGTAATGCCCGTGTTAAAGCGCTCACATGCGACGTGGAAAGGTATGATGTGACTCTTGATGCAAACGGCGGGGTTTTCGATTCGGGAAATGAAACCGAGACGATCAAGGTTAAGCCCGGGGAGGCATACGGCGAGCTTCCGACGCCTAAAGCCGATGACTTTGATTTTGCAGGGTGGTTCATGGAGGACGGTACACCGGTAACCGAGACATCCATTGTTCCTGTAATAGGAGATCACACTCTCCGCGCGAATTGGACCGGAAAACCTGTTACGGTTGAATTTGACGCTAACGGAGGAGCTTGCGAGACACCTAGCAAGGAAGTTCATTATTCAGAAACGTACGGAGAACTTCCGGTACCTGGCAGGGAAAACTATGATTTTGCCGGATGGTTCACGAAGGCAGCAGGAGGTAACAGGGTATACGATACGACTGAAGTTGAGACGTCGCTGACGCATACTCTGTACGCGCATTGGACAAAAACGATTTACAATATAACTTTCAATGCGAATGGCGGATGCTTTGACGATGACGAAGACATCACGATCTTTATAATAAAAAAAGAGGCTTCCTCAGTGATCACGGAAGAGGAGCTTGACGGAATCAAGAAGCCTACCTGCCCGCTCAAAAATTTCACTGGCTGGTATACCGATCAGGGATGTTCGACCGGGTATGTACCAGGCACCCCTATCACTGAGAGTATCGTGTTATATGCGGGATGGCAGAATGCAGGAACAGATGAGTTCGTGGTGAAATTCCCTAAGGGGGACAGTTTTACATACACCGGCTCTGCCATAAAACCTGCAAAGGATGATATCGAGGTATACTTTAACGCCTTCTCGCCTGACAGAAAGCTTGTTGAGAACGTGGACTATACCCTTGCGTACAAGAACAATACAAACGTTGCCGACAAGGGCGCCGGGACAGCTGCGCCGACGATCACGATAAAGGGCAAGGGCAACTATGAAAACTCGAAGGATGTGACTTTCAGCATAGTTGCTGCTTCCATCGGAGACGGGACTGACTTTGCGGACGATTTCACATACACGATAGCCGATAAGCAGTATAACGGATCGGAACAGGTATCCAAGCCTACCGTAAAGTACGGAAAAGTCACGCTCCGTGAGGGCGCTGACAAGGACTATACTCTGTCATATGAGGGTGATCAGAAACGCCCCGGAACTGTTACTGTCACGGTAACGGCAAGAACCGGCGGAAACTTCTCAGGAGGTGCGAAAGTCAAATATGACATCTATGAAAAGAACAAGAACATCGGAACGGCTTATGTGGAGATAGAGAATCCGACTTATAACGGTGCGGTGATCCCTGCCGATGCTCTCAGCGTAAAGGTATATGAGAAAAAGGGCGGACCGGAAATCCCTGATACGGAATACACTGTCAGATATGCAAGCGGATCGAATCGCAAGAATGCCGGAACGGCGACACTGGAAATCGTCGGGCAGCATGAACATATGGGCAGGAAGATTGCAACGTTCAAGATACTCCAGAAGGATGTCAGCACCTGTTATGTTATTGTAAATGACGAGAATACCGTCTATAACGGCAGCGCACAGAAGCCGTCCGTGGAAGCATCGTTCATTCGCGGCACGGATAAAGTTACGCTCACGGAAGGTACTGACTTCACTCTCAGCTATACGAGAAACACGAATGCCGGCGATGAGACTACTCTGGCCGATAATAAAGCACCAACAGTCACTGTAAAGGGAAAAGGGAATTACAAAGGATCTCAGACAGTGAAGTTCACGATCAAAAGACGTCCTGTCGCGGAAAACAGCATTACGATGACCGTACCCGACATAAAGAGCAGCAAGGCCATAGAAGAGAAGAATATCCGTCATACGCTGAAGTTCAACAATCCTGATACGAATAAGACTGTAAACCTCACTAACAATAAGGATTACAGGATTTCTGAATTCAATTATGATGATTCTCAGCAACTTCAGACCGTGAAGTTCGAGCTTATAGGCAATTATATCAATGACGGAGAAATAGATGCGCAGTTCCTTGTATATGAGCAGCCCGTGACAAAAGATGATACAATCGTGGTCAGCGCCGACACGACAGGAATTGTTTACACGGGAACGGCGATAAAACCTGAGGTTTCGATCAAGCGCGAGATCGGTGAAAGTGAGTATTTAACTCTTGTTGAAGGCAGAGACTTCAAGGTGACGTACAGCAACAACACGAAAGCCGCTAACTACTATGAAGGAAAGAAGGCGCCTTCATGGAAGGCTACGGGCATGGGAGCATATAGCGGCGAGCTCGGAAGCGGGACGTTCACGATCGCAAGAAAATCGCTCAACAACCGGGAATTCGAGATACAGGTTCCAGACGTTAAGCTCGGTGCAAAGCCTGCAGAGCCTAAGATCAAAGTCATAAACAAGGCGACCGGGAAAGCTCTTGCCGCAGCTGACTATGATGTTGCCTACTCTGACAATGCGGCGCCCAAAACGGATGCTAAAGTGACTGTTACCGGAAAAGGAAATTATACGGAACAGATCGAAAGCACATTCTGCATATATAGGGAGGACATCAGCAAAGCGACATTCGTTGCGATACCTGATAAGGTTTACACCGGCGGAAGGATCAAACCGGAGGATGTTGCCGTTTACGCGGACAAATCCAAAACCCAACCGCTCGTAAAGGGTGTGGATTACAGGTTGGAATACGGTGAGAATATCAAGAAAGGCACCGGGTCTGTAACGGTCATCGGAATAAACACAGAGTGGGGCGGAAAGAAGACCTTGACATTCAAGATCAAGTCAAAGGCGATACAGCATCAGTAATAACATCATTCGGGCGGGCGCTATACGCGCCCGTCATTTTTTATTGGTAAATCAACATAAAACTAACCATTTGCGCTATTGTTTATGGTATAATATAATAACCGTTTTTGTAGGTGCTTTTAAGGAAAGACGAGGGCATGCCCATGAAAAATACATTCCATAGATTATCAGCGTTAATATTGGCGTTTGTTCTTGTGATGTCTGAGCTTTCTGTCCCGGTATATGCTACGGAGACAGGGGAAAACGTTGCCGCAGAAGAGGTGTTGACTGAGGCCTCAGAAGCGTCGGATGACACTGATGATACTAAGAAGCTCATAACTTCGGATGAGTCTGCAGAAACTGAAAAAACGGCGGATGCCGATGAACAAGCAGAATCCGAGGATACTTCAGATGATAAAGCGACAGATGATGCTGCATCAGATTCTTCAGCAACCGAAGAGGATGAAGCTGAATATGAATCAGAGGATGATTCTTTCTTCGCAGAAGAAGATGAAGTCGTGCCGGAAGCAGAGACCGAGGACGGAGACGAGAACGACGGGGATGAAGAGCTTCATGGCCTTGGATATAACTATATACCCGGTGAAGGCGACGTGGAGAGCATAGAGGTTTATGGAGATGACGATGAGTTTCAGGATATAAATATCAATGATCCGCTTCTGTCCAGTTATGTTACTGCCGATCTTCCCAACCTGAGGAACCAGGGAGGTTATGGTACATGCTGGGCTCATAGCGCCATGGCAACCGCCGAGATCAACAAGATGAAGCAGAACTATGATCCTTCACTGAATTATTCAGAGCTTCATCTTGCCTACTTTACCTATGAAAAAAAGAATTCAGCGGATCCTCTCGGGGGAACAACGGGAGATAAGAATGAGGCAAAATACAACTATAACAAATATGACCGAGAGTACTGTCCGGACTTTATGCAACGTGGCGGTAATCATGAATTTGTATCAAATGTGCTCGCATCATGGATAGGCGCGGCGGATGAGTCAAAAGCACCGTATGGGCAAGCGGCAAGCGCTATTTCATCCGGACTGGATGAGTCTATAGCATATGATGATGCCGCTCATCTGAAGAATTTCTACAGAGTTAATACGGGAGACAGGGATGCGATAAAGCGTATCGTACGTGACTGCGGAGCGGCCGAAGTATCGTTTTTTGCCATTCAGGATGGGGAGACAATCACCTCGAATGGAACATCGTTGAGTTTCAGCGATGTTTACAGAGGGGGAAGTAATTATAACTGCTATTATTTCCCGCTTGTGAACTGCGGGACCAACCATTCTGTGACAATAGTCGGATGGGATGATAACTTCCAGGCATCGAAATTTGCAAGAACACCCGGTGGAAACGGTGCGTGGCTCGTAAGGAACAGCTGGTCTTCCGGAAATATCAGCAACAAAAGCTTCGAGGGTTACTTCTGGCTTTCATATTACGATAAAAGTATAGCGACGACCAGTGCATGGGGATATGAGTATTCGGATACTGTATATGATCATAACTATCAGTATGACGGAGCGATGAACACGGGATGGACTACGTACGGTTCAAGTCAGATTTATTCTGCGAACGTGTTCACTGCAAAGGGGAATCCGGATGGAGAAATCCTGAGGGCCGTCGGCATCAATACATACCAAAATACGAATGTCAGCTACGAAGTCAAAGTATATAAAAATCTCTCCAATGCTAAGGTGCCGACAAGCGGGACATGCGTATCATCCGTAACCGGAAAAACTACGTACTGCGGATTCTATACGGTGCCTCTTCTTGATGAGGTTGAGCTTGATCCCGGAGAGGTATTCAGCGTTGTCGTCAAGTTCCAGAAGTCCGGTGACCAGGTATATGCAGCGGTTGAGCGATCCAGTGAATATACCTGGTATAAGATTACAGCGAGTTCGAAGGCGGGACAGAGTTTTCTTTCATATAACGGAAGCAGCTGGGAAGACTATGGTGCCTCGGGAAATGGAAATATCCGTATCAAAGCCTTTACAAGCAATGATACAGGCAACAAGGTCACGATCACTCTTAACGCAGAAGGCGGGAAGTTCTCAAATGGCCAGTCGGTAATGAAAAAAACTGTTCATCCCGAAGAACCATACGGAACGCTTCCGACACCGACCAAGGCGAATTGTGAGTTTATCGGATGGTTCCTTGATGACGGTGTTACCGAAATAACCGCAGACGATACAGTTCCTGACGCAGGAGACCACACCCTGTACGCTCACTGGATAGGAAAAACCATAAATGTTACGCTCAACCCGAAAGGCGGTTCGATTGACGGAAGCATGGCGAATAAAACGGTTCAGGTAAGATACGGTGAAACTTACGGAACGCTTCCGCCGCCGCAATATGCCGGGTATGATTTTAAGGGATGGTTTACATCCGCATCAGGAACAGAAAAAGTCAAGGCAGATACTGTGGTGACTAAGACATCGGATCACACTCTGTATGCGCAGTATAACGCGAATAAATATACAGTAACCTATGATCCGGATGGC
>JAILNQ010000126.1 GCA_024691425.1 Lachnospiraceae bacterium | reverse complement strand
AACTTCCAGTTGACGTCATCTGTCAGGTCCTCGTCCTCAAGAAATTCACCGTTGGATACGAAGTTCCCAGTCTGGTCGGCTTCTCTCATAGTAAGCGTCTCGACAGGCTTCTCAACATTCTCGTCATAGCTTTCCTTCTGGAAAATCCTTACATAGTCGACCTTCATCGCAGCCCTGTCGTCGAAAACGGTCGTAGCGTCCGGGTCTCCCGGCCAGTCGCCTCCGACGGCTACGTTTAAAATCACATGGAAAGGCTGATTGAACGGTGCCGGATAAGGCTTCTCGTCCTCGCCGTCGACTTTCGTGAACCAGCTCGATGTCTGGAAATACTGGTTTCCGTCGACGTACCAGCGGATCTCGCCAGGATCCCACTCAACCGCGAAAACATGATATTCCTTGGAAAAATCACCATCCGCCAGGTTGTACATGCCCTGCTGCTGCTCGTGGGGCTCTCCGTAATGGAGCGTTCCATAATTGTTGTTAGTGCCGCTTCCGAGAACCTCCATGATGTCTATCTCTCCGCATTTCGGCCACTGTCCGTAGAAATCCTCATCCTTCGGCATCATCCAGAAAGCGGGCAGGAAGCCCTTTCCTTCGGGCACTTTTATCCTCGCTTCGAACCGCCCGTACTTGTAGTCGTGCTTGTTCTGCGTGTTCACGCGTCCGGACTTATACGCAACAAGTCCGTCCTTTTCTATCTTGACAGGCTGGATCACGAGTTCACCGTCCTTAACATACGCATACTCTTCACTCGGAACATACTCCTGCAGTTCGTGGTTTACCCAGCCGACCTCGTGAGATTCGTAGTTCCAGTCTTCCTCATTGAGTGCGTCTTTGTCGAACTCATCGTTCCAAACGAGATGATATCCTTCAGGAGCTTCGATCTCAGCTGGCGATTCCTGATTTTCGGCAGTCTCCTCTGCAGCTTCCTCGGTCTCTTCCGGGGCAGGCTGAGGTTCGTTTGCCGGCGCCGGCGCTGCTGCCATCTGGCATCCTGTCATGGATATGAGCATTGCAAAAGTCATTACAACAGTTAAGGATCTTATCTTTCTCATTTCAGCCTCCGTAGTGATTTTCTGTTAAGTCATGATCGGATTTCATCATACCGTTATATGCGGAAATACGTGAAGCGGCCGCTATCGAGAAGACGTTCCCTGTCATCCCTTATGCGGACGCTGACCGTGATAAGGCTCTTCCCGCAGCGTTCCAGTTCAGCCTCGCAGGTGACGTACTGCGTATCTTCTGCCGCCTGAAGAAAGCTCAAGCTTCCCTCAACGGTCACTACATCCGTGCCCTTAGACTCAGCGAGAGTTCCCGCGATCGTATCCGCCATGGAATACAGGCACCCTCCGTGCATCGTCCCGCCGGGATTGCCGTACCTGTCATCGAACGGCATGCGTCCCTTCGCTCTTTCATCCTCAAGCTCTGTCAGCTCAATGTTCAGATACTTGATGAATCCGCTTTCATCGAGCATGTCCTGCATACGCTTCATCATATCTTTCTCAGCCATGATCTTCTCCTTCGCGGCCGGTCACCCGGTTATGTTTATCTGGCACATCTTCATAGCCGAAAGCGCGTTCTCGTGGCTCTCGGGCGTTACTCCTGCGCAGCATTTCGGATCGACGCTGATCCTCACTTCCGGAAGGAAAGCCTTTATGAGCAGCGCGTTCGAGATCACGCATATGTCTGTGCAAAGGCCGATGACCTCGATCTCGTCGATCTTTTCTTCCTTATCGAGCTTCTCGAGATAGACCGCAAGCTCTTTAGATCCGAACGTAGGCTTATCGAAAATCATATCGGAAGCGTTCACCGGAAGCGCCGAAGAGATCTTCCATCCTTCACTTCCTTCTATGCAGTGCGTGACCGGAAGATTCATGCCTTCCTGCGTAGTGAGATAGTCCGGATGGTGCGTATCCCTTGTGTATATGACTTTTCCGTCGAATGTTCTTATCTTCTCGGATACATCATCGACTATAGCCACGGCCTCTTTCGTCCCGAGCGCCTGATCGATGAAATCATTCTGCATGTCCACGACTACGAGAACCTTCATTTTCTGCTTCCTCTCTTTCTGCGCCGTATGCCGGCCATTATCTGTTCTTGATCTCTATCCTGTCGAGGATTCCCTGCACCCCGATCCCGCGGTGCGTCAGGTACATCCTCATCACGTCCTCTATGAATTCCGGCTCTGCACCGGTCTTCCTGCATATCTTTTTGATGTCAAAGCCCTTATCGGTACAGCGCATGACCTGCGTCACCAGACGGCAGAGTTCTTCGTTATGCTCAGGCTTTCCGTTTCCTTCAGATGCGCAGCAGCCTTCAGAGGCATCATTTCCGTCAGACTGGCCGTTTTTTTCTGAAGCATCTGTAACCGGCTCAATAACGGTCTTTGCGGCGTGCCCGTAATACACCGTTTTCGGCCCGAGCTCAAGAAGCCTGTCCCACGTGTCGGCTATCTGAGTGCCCCTGTGTGCCTCGAGCTCATAGAGCGGGTTGAGGTCTCCGACGAAAAGCGAGCCCTCATCGAGCCAGAGGGAAATGCTGTCATCGCTGTGCCCGGGAGTATGCAGTATCCTGCCATCTATGCCGTATTCCTTCAGAACCTTCCGCCCTTCATCGATCGGAAATGTCCTGATCTTCTCATCATCAACAGGTACGAAATCCCTGTTTCCTTCTTTAGCGAAAACCGCATCCGATGCGTGGATATACGGCAGCTGAACATCCGGAACGAGAATGACCGGACCTGCGTCTGCCAGTTCCTGTGCGGCTCCCATATGGTCAGGATGAAAATGAGATATGAGGATGCACGAGATCGACTGCACAGGGATTTTCAGTTTCCCGAATGATGCGCACAGAGCAGGGAAAGTCCCTGCCCATCCGGTATCAAAAAGAAGCTTTCCATTTTCGCACTCGATAAGATATGAATTCGTGGCCGAAAATCTCAGAGCATGTATCTTTTCATTCATCCGAAGTCATTTCCTTCAGAAAATCAGTGATCGCCCCGGTAACGAGATCGAGATGATGATCATAGCAGTGGTCATCGCCGGCAATCGTTACGAGCTTCGCGTTCTTATACATCTTTGCGGCCTTGACGCCGTACTCGTACGGCACCGATTCGTCCTCGTCGCCGTGCACGATGAGAACCGGTCCGTCATATCGTGCGATCTCGTCCTCGACATGGATAGTCTGGGCTACACGGATGTAATTGCCCGAAAGAAGATGCTCTCCGTCCTGGATGAACTCATCAGGTATGTTCACAGGGTCGACCTTTTCCCCGAGCATTTCGCCGGCTCTTGCGGCTTCAGGTATCATCCATGCAGGCGAAAGCGGGAGAATCGCCTTTATCCTGTCAGGGCACATGCCCGCGATGAGCATGACGAGAAGTCCTCCCTGCGAGTGTCCGCACAGGTACAGGTCCGTCACGAAATCAAGGCTTCTTGCGTGTTCAACAACCGTGAGCATGTTGGACACCCATTTATACAGCGTATGGTTCCGAAAGAGGCCTCCGCTCTTGCCGTGTCCGTACATCTCGACACAGAGCGATGCGCACCCTGCTGCCCTTGCGGCTTCCGCGGCTCCTATTATATGCGGCTCTTCCATATGTCCGGTATATCCGTGAACGACTATGACGAGAGGATATTTTCCCCCGTCCTTGGCATTATCCGGCATTTCGAGCTTCGCATGGATATCTATGCCGTCATCTTTTATGAAATATTCTTTCATCGGCATCTCCTTTAAGTCAGATTTTCAAAGAAAACTTGCATATGCTTCACAGTTTTGCCAGTTCATCAAGCAGCATCTCCTCGGAGGTTATCACCACCGCCTCTATGCCGAGCGCCCTCGCGGCTTCGACGTTATCATCCCTGTCATCATAGAAGATGCAGTCATCAGGGTCGAGCGAATATTTTTCCAGAAGATGCTTATATATCTCAGGTTCGGGCTTTATAAGGTTCACCTGATAGCTCACGATCCCGCCGTCAAGCGAATCGCGGAAAGGAAGACCGTCAGTATGTTTCCTGAAAAGGAACTCCGAGTAGTTCGAAAGTATGAAGATGCGGTACCCTTTCTGCTTCAGCTCGTCTACCCTGTCCCATACCTTATCGCGCCTTACCGCCATGAGGTCCTCTCCGTAGAAGAACCGCCTTACCATCCAGGCCTCTTCGGGAAGCCTCTCGCAGTAGTGCTCCACGAGTTCATCTATGCTGACGAGTCCCCTGTCGAACTCGGGCCATATCGGGTCATTGAAGATCAGCCCGCCGATCTGTTCGGCTCGCTCGTCGCTGAGGCCGAAATCATCGGTGAGCATCTCTTTCCATCTGTATCCTATGAGGACGTCTCCGACGTCGAAAATCAGATTCTTCTTCATATCATTTTCCATCTTCGTCTTCTGCTGCATCATCTGCCATGAACTCGTCGATCACTGAATAGATCATGCCGTTCTTTCCCCTGTCCGAACGCATGAGACATATGCTTTCTGCTTCCATCGCCGCAGGGAAAGGCGAATCTGCCGGAAGCCCTTTTTCATATATCATGTTGCGCGCGACCGTAATGTGAGGACTGAACTTCCTTCTGTCAAACGGAATGCCGTTGTCAGCCAGCGCTTTTCTTATGCGCTTTACGTTAGCCTCAAGCTCCTGATTTTCGCGGATGCCTGCCCAGTACCGGTCCTCCGTTACTCCGAAGCCGTCTATCACGATCCTCGCGGGCTCTAAATAAACATCCCCGAGCACGTCCGATACGTATCCGGGGTCTTTATACTCGCCTATGAAAGCGAGCGTGAGATGCATGTTCTCGCGCGTCACAAAATCCGCTTCGGCTCCCTGCAGCTGAAGGCGCCTCTGGATCATGTAGATCTCATCCTTTATTCCGTTATCCGGCAGCACCGCTATGAATAATCTCATTGCCCGTCTCTATCTCTGACGCCTGTCGTGATTCCTGTAGAACTCCTTCTTGTCCTCATACATCAGCCTGTCGATATGGTCAAGGAAGTCCTGCTTGTCCTCCGCGGTGAAAGTCGCTCCGCCGATAGCAGCGGCCAGTCTGTACGGCTTGTCGGAAGTTTCGTTGTATTCCTCGAATGCCGCCCTGATCTTTTCGCAGTACTGCTTCATCATTTCTTCATCGCATGAATTTATCATAACGATGAATTCATCCCCGGCGAATCTGATGACATTTCCGTCATTCGCCACGAGCCTCTCGAGAATGTCCGCGGCCGTCCTGAGAGCCTCGTCGCCTTCCTTGTGGGAATAGTTATCGTTGATGGACTTGAATCCGTTAAGGTCGAGCATTATCGCCGCGAAACACGATCCTCCGCGCTTCGTGTAATATTTTATGATCTTGTCGAGCTCATACCTGTTGTACACGCCCGTGAGCTTGTCAACGAACAGGTACTCCTTCTGGAGGTTTATCACTATGCTTCCGAATGCGATCGCAAAGCTGACCGGCTGAGTGGAAACGCCGTAGAACAGCGTCTGGATAGTAACGCCGGCAAGTATAGGGATGATGAACTCCCATACGGGAAAGTACCTCAGCGGGCCGTATTTGATCCGCGCCTGCAAGTACATCACGAAAGTGTAGATAAGAAGAATGAATGCCGCGCCGATGTACACAGCGTACAGCGGACCTCTTGAATAGACGTTATTCTCATCTATAGAGAAAACGATCGGCTTGAAATAATTCACGGCAAGAAGCACTGTTTCCGCTATCGTCATGAACCCGACCGTGATCTTCTGGAATTTCGAAACCTTCGAATTGATATGCCGTGCGATCAACAGCACAGTTCCTGCACCCACAAGGAGATTGTACAGGAACAGGAAAGAATTTCCGAAGAAAACTACTCCCCAGTTGAGCTTTCCGGGCTGCCCGTCCGCAAGAAAGATGACCGGATCGACCGCACAGTTGATGAGAGCGCCGATCACCAGGAACAGCAGGATACGGCTTTCCATCTTCCTTCCCGGCAGTTCCCATCCCCTCGCGAGCAGAATGAGCAGGAGCATCATCACGCCCACATAATCCGCGATGTATACCGCTGTCATGTTGATTCCCTGTGACATTGTAACTCTTCTGTCCCCCGTCAACTCATAAGAATGAACTCATAAGAATAACTTAAAACATTATTATTATGCCATAAACTGCCCTCTCAGTTCAAGGTCAGGTTGCGTATCTGCCATGCTCGGAGTAAACTTATCATCATGAACGGGACAGAAAGAGAAAATCTCATACCCGCGGTACTCGTCGGGCTGAGGACGACCGAGACGGAAGAGGAATTCGCTCATGCCATGGAAGAGCTCGAAAGCCTCTGCGAAGCGTGCGATCTCATTGTCAGGGACAAAGTGACGCAGACTCTTCCTCATCCTGAAACAGCCACGTGGATAGGCTCGGGAAAGGCTGAGGATCTGGCATGCAGCGTCCGCGCAACGGACGCGGGATACGCCGTATGCCTCGGAAACCTCTCGCCCACGCAGATGAAGAACCTCCAGAAGATCATCGATGTTCCCGTCTGGGACCGCACTAACCTGATCCTCGAGATATTCTCCCGAAGGGCTCATACCCGCGAGGCAAGGCTCCAGGTCGAATCAGCCTATCTTCAGTACATGATGCCGAGGCTCACCGGAATGTGGCAGCACCTCGGCCGTCAGGGAGGAGGCGGCGGAAGCCGCGCCAACAAGGGTATAGGTGAGAAACAGATAGAACTTGACAGACGGCAGATATCGCACCGTCTGACGGAGCTCAAGAAAGAGCTTTCGCAGATAGAACAGACACGCGACGTCCAGCGCAGGGGCAGATCCCGTGAGGGACTGAGCCATGTCGCTCTCGTCGGGTACACTAATGCCGGAAAATCATCGCTTATGAACCTTCTCCTTGACATGAGCGCACCAGCGCCCGAGAAGGCAGATGAAAAGAAGGTGTTCGAAAAAGACATGCTCTTCGCGACGCTCGATACCTCTATACGGAAAATATCCCTTCCGGGCCGCAGGCCTTTCCTGCTGTCCGACACGGTCGGTTTCATAGAGAACATCCCCCACGGGCTCATAAAGGCGTTCCGCTCAACGCTCGCGGAGGTGAAATTCGCGGATGTCCTGCTGATAGTCATGGATTCATCTGATCCGAACCATGAGCTTCATAAGAAGATAACTGAGGATACTCTCGGTGAGCTCGATGCTATGGGCATCCCGAGAATATATGTGTACAATAAATCCGATCTGCGCGGCGAAAATCTCACCGTGAGAAATACTCCCGGAACAGGATCTGTCTATATTTCCGCTAAAACAGGGTATGGGATCGTCGATCTTCTCGATATGCTGACTGATGTGTTCAATGCTAGATGCCGCACTGTTGATGTCCTGATCCCTTATGACAAGGGTGATGTGCTCTCCCGCCTGCACGACGGGGCAGAGATCATCTCTGAGAGTTTTGAGGCAGACGGTACGCATATTGTTGCCGACTGTCCGGCCGCACTTGCGGACTATGTGGATTCGAGGCTTCAGACGTAGCCTTTTCTTTCCCTTGCCCGGTCTATGAGCCCGGCCGACTCATCGAATGCGCGCCTTAAGTATTCCTCATGCCATTCCTTTCCGGCCTTCTCTTCCTTCTTTATCTCTTCCCATGCCGCATGCTGCTCTTCCTTTGAGGAATAGGTGACATGCGAGAATACGTGCGGGTGGCGTCTTATCATCTTTTCCGAAACGCACTTCGCGACATCATCGAAGGAAAAAAGCCCTTCCTCTTCCGCAATAACCGAATGGAACATCACCTGCAGAAGAAGGTCTCCGAGTTCCTCTTTGAGATTTTCGGCATCGCCGGTCGCCTCAAGTATGTTTATGCCGCTAATGACCTCCGCGGCTTCCTCTATGCACTCGGGCTTCAGGCTCTCATGCGTCTGCTGCCTGTCCCACGGACATCCGTTCTCGGACCGCAGTGTCTCGACTATTTCCTTCAGCCGTTCTGTTTCTTTAAGTCCTGCCATGATCTCTCCTCTGCTTCAGGCTCTTTCGCCTGGCGCCATTCATCTCGTAATGTGCTTTTCGGCTCCCGTACATCATCCTGTCCGGAATCACAGACCCAATGATAACAAAAAAGAAGACGGCGGGCAATGCCCGCCGCCTCAGACTGTAGACAAAGTCAGGGACAATTCCCTGGCTTTGTCTACAGTCTGAAGAGAGGTTTTGACCTCTCTTTTTTTTCCCGCGTATTAAACGTGAAATACTTTGAAGAATATCTAAAGTATAGTATAATGTCAGATAT
>JAILNQ010000056.1 GCA_024691425.1 Lachnospiraceae bacterium | reverse complement strand
CGGGTAATAGGCGGGCTGCATGTTATAGAAATTGCCCGATACAAGTAATTTCCGATCATATTTTCTCTGTGCGTATTCTCTCGCATAGTCAGCAAGCTCACCAAAGTACTTCTTTACCTGCCACACCTGGAATTCCCAATAGTCCTTGAAAAACGGGGCATTTTCCGGATATGTATGACCGCCTGTTTTCAGGTATTCGCCGTAGTGGAATCCCGTCAGATCTATATCATCCCATTTTGCGTCAAGCCTGCCGGCGCTCTTTCGCTCGATAAGCCATGTTCTGAATTGTTTCATGCAGCTGTCGCAAAAACATCCGCCGGAATTGATACTTGTCATCGGGAGCTCACACTCATCGAGCTGTATTCCCGGAACCCCGGCATCGATCTGTAATTCAATTATCTTCTTAAGATACCCGCGCCACACAGGATTGTTGCGGCACATCTGATAGCACTGCTCTTTGTGATCTTTGATCTCGACCCACTGAGCGTGGACAGGGTTACCGAACATATCCCTTGTACAGCACTCCTCCCACAGATCTGTCACGGGATTGCCGTCTTCATCCTTTATCCCGTCAGGATAATAATCTGAAAGCTTCGTTGGGAAAGCATCCGGGTATTTTCCGGCAGAGAATTCCCGAAGGCCATACCATGTCATGTCAGGACTTACTTCTGCCCTTCGGTTCAGTCTGATAAGGTGTCCCTTATCGTCAACAACAGCCGGGTATTCCCATCCCTGCACCTCAAAGACTATCCCGAAAAGCTTTATCCCGCGACGGTTGCACTCTGCTATAAACTCGCTGTCATTCATGTATCCATATACCTGCATCCTCGGATCAACATCGCCGAACGCCTCATGTTCAAGATAAGGAAGACTGATACTCCCGCCTCCGAGCCCTGCCCACACAAGCACGGTCCCATGATATTTCTCAAGATCCTCAAGCATCTGCAGATTACGCATCGGAAGGCTCGGATGATAGCAGTATTCGTTCCTGAGCCATGCATCAAAGTATATGCCTCTTTCCATATTTGTTGAACTCCTCCTAAAAATCCTATCCCCGGATGATCATTTCTTTCCAAGATATGAACGGCCCTGGAAGGGAAACATAATCTCTGTTTTTGCCTGTTATATCACAATTCGCACATTCAGGCGTGTTAACTGCCTTAATAGTATCCGGATCATATTCTATTCACTGCGCAGAACGGATTATATCCGCGTATGAGCAAAACACCGCCTGATCTGTTTATGATATCTTCGGTCTTTTGTTTATGGAAATGATTCGGAAGAGTCTGACCATCTTTCATAAAAATGAGCTTTCCATTCCTGAATATCCCAGTTTGCAAACATCGGCAATGCCAGCTGACTGCGCCCCAGAAAATCCTTTGCCCAGTCTATTGCCTGCTGTATTTCAGATCGTTTCATGATGATGACCTCCTTAAAAAAATCGACCCGATAATAATTTTACCGGATCGATTATCTTTTTCCTTCTCATTATCTGATTAACCTAGCATTAGTTTTTGACATCTCATTTCTTCTTTTCCTGAACATTTTTTTTGTTCATGCACTCGCTATGAATCAGCTGTTTCAAAAAAACAGTATCTCCCGGATAAAATAAAAAAAGCGTGTACCTGCAAAAACCAGGTACACACCTAATGATGTCATAATTCAAAAATGAAAAAGAGAAAATGGGCCACAAGCCTCGTCCTATGTTCATTCCGGCCTGGCCGGTGCACCCATCTGTTTGAGTTCCTGTTTGCGTTTATACATCATCTGATCCGCTCTTTCGAAAACATCGTGGACCATCTGATCTTCAGGTGTCAGTTCTGAATAACCGATAGAAATGACTAATTCTTTCTTCTTCACGTTATCCTCTATGGCATTGTTTATCTCGGTTATGACCTCATGCATCGTATCATAGCCTTTTTCCTGAAGAATGACCACGAACTCATCTCCGCCTATCCTGTAGACTGCGCCATGGTTAAAATACCCGCAGATCATCGCACTCGCATCTTTTATAAGCTTATCTCCGGCGGCATGGCCGAGAGTATCATTGACGATTTTGAGTCCGTTTATATCGCACACGACCACGGCGAGCTTATCGATCTCATTATTTATGATCCTCTGGTTAAGGAAAGCTTCCATTTCAGAATATGCGTGTTTGTTCCTTACTCCGGTCATAGAATCAGTATTTGCCATATTGCGGAAGTTATTGGCATTTTCCTTCTCTGCCGCGAGGTCCTTATTCGACAGGGCTTCTGTCAGATCCGCGCCGTCTTCGTAGTTATGCGTGTTTCCGACATACGCGATCCTTTTGCATCCTTCGGCGGCGTCAGAACTCGAGAAAGTCATTACCTTCTTTCCGGAATCCACGAGTTCATCAAGAACCGGAGAGATTATCTCCTCATCGGCAACATCTACGCCGATCACATCAAAATCCCTCTTCGCAGCCTCATGCAGCCTCTCTGTCTGATCTTCTGCAGATGCCGCCTCAGGTGCCATGTACTCATATGTGATCGTTACTCCCTTTTCAAGATATTTTCTCTGAGCGTCTTCCATGCCGAGAGCTACCGCATCCCACCACGGATGGACGATCTTATATGTGAAATAGAAGTTATAATGATCCTTTTTGGGCTTGTAATAATCGAGTTCATGTTCAAAGTCTACGGTGCTTTTTACCTCATCTTCTGTTCTTGAATCTTCCTCAGTCATTTCCCCGGATCCGTTCATAAGAACATTCTCTCCGGATCCTGTTCCGGAAGATGCAAATGAGCATCAGGATAAAACGGCCGCCGCTAGCAGCGTGAACGATAATATGCTGAATTTCTTGAGATGATGCCGCATAAAGTAAACCTCCGGATTATTACATAATTTTACTGCTAAATTATTATTTTGTCATATAGCGAAAACGGATCAATGTCTCCACTGGAATTTTTCAAGATCGACCTTGCCGTTGCCTACCGAAACTCCTTCCGCTTCAAGAAGCTCGGCCTGCCGGCCGCTGCCGCCGAACGCGAACTCGCCCGCAAGTTCTCCCTTGGAATTAACTACGCGATAGCACGGAATATTGTCGGGATCAGGGTTCTTATGCAGAGCATTCCCTACTGCCCTTGCCATTTTTCTGTCGCCGGCAGCCTCCGCAACCTGCGCATATGTAGCTACATGTCCGTAGGGGATTTTCATTACTGCTTCATATATCCGTCTTGAAGGGCTATCGGATATCAGGTCATAGCTTTCCGCTATCATAAGGCGCACATCCTTATCCGGCACGGTCCCGTCAAGTATTATCGTATTCCAGTGTTCCTTGTTCTGATGATATCCTGGAACTACCGATGCATATATATCCCGCCAGAAACCGGCCTTCCCAGGATCAACCTTGACATTGAGATTGACATACCCATCCCTTTCATATGTCCACAGAAATGCTCTGCTGTTTCCTTTATAGCGGACCAGCTGCCAGTTTTCATCCCGAAACGGCGCATCCTGATATGCGCCGGGAAATGACAGTCCGTATTCCAATGCTTCCTCTCTTGTTTTCAATCGATTCTCCCGTAAATCTCACTGATTACGAAATATAATTATACTACTTATCGCTTTCATTTGTAATCCTGAAGCCGTATGATAGCGCTTCCCCTGTCCATAAAAAATCGCAAAAACAGGCACCGCATCAAGCAGTGCCCGCATTTATGTCATATTTTTCTGTTCAGTTCATCAGTATAGCTTTCTATCCTTCGGCGGACAGTCTGCAAAAGGCCCAGGAATGATTTTCGTTCCGCGGTGGTCTCCGAAGTAATCATAGTCGAACGTGATCGGCGTTCCATCCGGATTCTCAAACTTCTGCTGCGGCTCGAACGCCTTCCCGAGCGTATCCGTATTTATCATGGAAACCTCAAAGTCCTTCATGACATCGTAGATGTTGGTATCCAGATAGTATACGCCGTCTTTTTCAACTGCGTCGACATGCACGGTTCCTGAACTGCCGTCAAAGGCATGCTTCTCATTCTTGTATCCGCTTGCGCCTTCGAAGTAAGCGTTCCCGTCGATCCATACCGGCAGATGAGCGAAGTGTGCATCCTCATGCTTCTTCATGTTCGGATACGGCTCATCGATATCAAACTGCTTGATCCACTCATCATATGTCGGATACTCGTCCCAGCAGTATGTTCCGACTTTGCGGTTCTCTACCATGCGCACTGACGGATCTGAATCGTTCGTCACCACCCAGTCTTCAGCCGGCCACTTCTGGATGAAAATATTGTTGTAGAATCTGTCATCACCGTGGAGTATCGTCATGAAGCCCATGACCTCAGTCCTGTGAGGCATATGATAGGGGGTGTATCTCCATGTTGTTCCATCGCCCACAAACGTAAATGATCCGGCGCACAGATTATGCACCATTGCGACGCCCTGCGTTGCGATGCGCAACGACACATCGGACAGCAGCACATTGTTGTCGATGAGTGTCGGGCCATGGCTTACCTCTACGAATATATCCTGGCAGGTCATGCCGCCCTCAAGCTGCTTCGCAAAGCCGGGGCGTTCGTTGTCGTGAAGAAGATTCTGTGTTATCCTCGTCCCCTGAGCTTCCCAGTCGCACCAGATTCCCATTGTGCAGTGATGGATATGATTGCGCCTCATGACAACGTCGATCGCGGCATGCATCTTGATGCCCGCTATCTCTGCGCCTCCGAGCTCCATCATGTTGTTGATGTGATGGATATGGTTATCTTCTATAAGGCTGAAAACTCCGCCCATGCGGCCGATGATCCCGCCCTGTTCACAGTGATGGATGTTGTTGCGTCTTATGATATGGCCGCCTATCTTTTCCTTGAACCAGCCGTAGAACTGTCCGCGGCATACGGAATCCCTTTCCATCTGAGTCGGGCTCTTGACATGCTCGGTC
Source organism: Lachnospiraceae bacterium (assembly GCA_024691425.1). Lineage (GTDB taxonomy): Bacteria > Bacillota > Clostridia > Lachnospirales > Lachnospiraceae > UBA2868. The sequence goes on along the minus strand of JAILNQ010000056.1, from coordinate 91,071 downwards.
GTATAGAAATTGCTGTTCTTCGGATCATAATAACGGCCGATGCAGATGCCCGAGCATTTGCTGCCCCAGATATCACAGTCCTCGATGATCCATCCTCTGCTCCAGTGCGGACTGATCATGCCGTCCTGATAGGCCGCGGGCGGTGCCCACGTAGTCGCCGCTTTATTGATGTCAAAACCGCTGACAGTGATGTATCCCCTGCCTTCAGCCTTCGGCATGAAACACTCGCGGCGCACCGTGATCTCAACTTTTTCCTCTGAAGGATCTGCCCCGCCGAAATTCGCATATATTACAGTCTCGTCCGTTTCTTCATCCTGCTCGGTGAACCATTTCTTTTTTGATTCTTCCGGTTCCCACGAGCATTCATATATTTCGCCCTTCACGCATTCTTCCAATGATACGGCTTCATACAGTGCCTTGTCATTCAGCCATACGCATCCTGTGTGCTTGTTCGGCGCCGCAAAGTACCAGTCGCCATATACAAGCGTTGTGTAAGGGTTGTAATCACTGAATACTCCGTTCTTAACTCTGGTGACATAGACATCACCTTTGTACCGTTCCCATCCGGGAACAATTTCAGCGCCGGTGATGACAGCCCCGAGCGGTTTTTCGCTCCGATAGACTATCCGTGCATCTTCTCTCCCGCCATGCACCGGATTTACGTTCTCACGGTATATACCCGGAGCGACGATCACTTCATCGCCTGGCATCGCAATTTTTGCGGCCTCATTGATACGCCTGAACGGGCGGTTCTTTGTACCGTTTCCGTCAAACGCGGCATTTGCATCCACATAAATATTCATATCATACCTCTCCTGATCATCCGGCAAACACTATCTGAATTCATTAAACCTCTTTGCAGAGGATAAAGTCAATAGTGCTCTTTAACCTCTACAAGGACACCCAGATCCTTTGCGGTATCAAAATACTCATAGGCCTCATAGCCTTTCTCCTGTTTGAAGATCGATCTGTATCCGGCAGCTTCCATTACTGCCTCATCATTCTCAAGAGGTCCGTTTGAAAGAAGGCACACCGAATAAATTGACGTACCGTGCTCCTTAAGCCATGCGGCCCATGGGTCGTTGTCTCCGAGCGGCTCGATCACCTCGAACCAGAAATTATCCGAGAAAACGCTTTCAACCTTCATCGGTGTATCTGTTATCGGTTTTCCGTTATAGACAGTAAAAGGAGTCCTGACCTGCTTATGCTCCCCGTCATCTGCCGGAGGATTTCCGGTACCGAACAGAGTCCTGTATCCGTTTACTGTTCTTTCAAGGTCATCTGTAACTACAATTACTTTTATGATACTTGTTGATGATAGTGCCATTTCTTTTCTCCTGTTGAATTATCTGTTCGTGAATCCGCCGTCAGCTATCACCTCTGCTCCTGTCACATACGAGGACTCATCACTCGCAAGGAACAACGCGATGGCTGCTATCTCTTTCGGCTGTCCGATATGTCCTATCGGGATGTTTGCAAGAATGCCTGCCCGTACGTCCTCATCGCCTTTTACGAATTCTGTGAAAGCCTTTGTCTCCGTAGGGCCCGGACTTATAGCGTTCGCACGTATACCTCTCTCGGCAAGCTCCCCTGCAAATGAACGCGCCATGGAACGTACCGCGGCCTTAGCCGCATTGTAAACGAGCGCGTTCTTTCCACCCTGGAATCCTGCGATCGACGATATGAGAACGATCGCAGATCTGTCAGACATGTACGGAAGCACAGTCTGAACCGTGAAGAACGAAGAAAATACGTTCAGGTCCATAGTAAGCCTGAATTCTTCGGGCGTTATATCTTCTATCATGTTATTGGGGCCGTTCCCTACAATGGGAAGCACCGCTTTGACTTTTCTGCCGGTATTCTTTACGGCATCGCCTATCTTATCAAGATCCTCAGGTTTAGTAGCATCAACCTTAAGGATACTCAGAACATGGGGATTTTTGCCGTAAAGGCGCCGTGCTTCATCCTCATTAAAGTCTGCGATGATAAGGTCCGCGCCTTCCTCAAGGAACCTTTCCGCTATCGCTCTTCCGATTCCTGCCGCTGCGCCGGTGACAACGCAGAGCTCGCCTTCCATAAGCTGTTTATTCATATTATTCCTCCGTCTATTTCAGAGCTCCTGCGCTCATGCCTTTCTCAAAATTCTTCTGCATGCACAGATATGCAACGATCTCCGGGATCGCCGTCATTACTGCAGCCGCTAATATCTTTGTCTGATCGTTCGTGAACTCGCCCTGGAAATACTGCGGAAGCAGCGTGACCGTCTGCATCGTAGGCTTCTGCAAAAAAAGCAGAGGCAGCAGGTACGAATTCCATGAATTGATAAGCGTCAGCATGACAACCGCGGAGCCGATAGGCTTCGTAAGAGGCAGGATGACATGGCGGAATGCCTGTGTCGTCGTAGCCCCGTCAATCTTTGCGGCCTCCATCAGCTCAGTCGGAATCCCTTCATCAAAGTTCCTGATGAGGAGCGTCGTGAACGGAAGCTGCAGAGCAGCCAGAGGAAAAATAACTGAAAAGAAGGTACTGAAAAGGTGCATCCTCTGGAACGTTACGAATAACGGTGTAAGCAGTATGACTTCCGGTAATGTCAGCGCAACCAGTATCAGCCAGAAAAACGCTTCCTTTCCAAGAATGTTCAGCTTCGCGAATCCGAAGCCGGCTGTCATGCTGAGCACGTAAACTATTAAAATCACTCCGGCCGAGATTATTATCGAGTTCCGGAAATACGTCGGAACAACCCCGGTATTCCAAACGGCCGCATAGTTATATAATCCTCTGCCCCCGAGCGACCCTAAGAACATCTGCAGGAGCGGAAGAAGGTACGGTATTGTCATAACGAGCAGCAGGAGCTGGAGAAGCAGTTTCTTTTTTCCTGATTTTATTCTCAGCATGCGATCACTCTCCTTTATTAGCCTTGTTCGTGAAGTACGCTCCGATCACTGCCATTATGAGGAGCATAACGGACAGAGCCGCCGCGTATCCGAGATGGGACTGTCTGATTCCCTGCCTGTATATGTATGTACCGAGGAATTCGGTTGCATGATCGGGTCCTCCGGTCGTTATAAGGTACGGTATGTCAAAAGTCTTGAGCGCACCGATGACACCGAGCATGGCAAGCGATACTGTAGTTCCTTTGCACCCCGGAAAAACCATGCTGACTAATGTCCTGATGTTCCCGGCACCATCGATCTGCGCAGCCTCGAGCATCTCCTTATCGATCTGGCTCATCGCCGCATAATAGAGGATGAAGCTCATTCCGGTGAACTCCCAGACAACTATCGCCATAAGAACGTAAAGAGCCGTCTGCGGCTTTGAAAGCCAGTCTACCGTGATCGGGATATGCACAGTATCAAAAAACTTCTGCAGCATACCCTGTGGCGAGAACATAAGCCGAAATACCGGTGCCATTGTGGCAGGTGCCAGGATCGTCGGTATGAAGATAATGCACTTATGCACCGTAGGGAGCTTGACGTCCGAATGAAGTATCGCGGCAAAAACAAATCCGAGCAGATTCTGTACGACAAAGGTTATCGCAAAGTAAACAACCGTGTTTCTGATTGCTTTCCAGAACACTAAGTCCTTGAACATCTTTGCATAGTTCGCAAGTCCGACCCTTTCCCTGACGGGACTCAGTCCATCCCATTCCATGGTCGAAAGGTTGAACGTAAAAAGGATGGAATAATAAATCATGACCGCAAGGAACAGAAAAGCCGGAAGAATCCAGACCATACCGTTATTTCTGATCGATAGTTTTTTCTTCATGATGTTATCTCCTGAATAAGATGGGGCTTCTTTCCAAAGAAGCCCCATCGGATGAATCATCTTATCATTCAACTTCTGCAAGGCGGGCCGCACCATCTGCAGATGAGAGCGTTCCGGATGCAACGCCTGCAAGAACATCCATCATAGCCTGGTTAAGGTCAGCTGAGATGCCGCCGAAACGAGGGTTGTCAGGATTTGCCATAGCGTTCGTCAGGTATTCCTGAACAGGCTTGTTCTGCTTTTCAGGATTTGTCAGAACGACCTTATCCCAGTTAGGGCTGACAGATTTGAGCACAGGCACGAGGTTGAGCGAATCAGCGATCATCTGCTGACCTTCCTCAGAAGCACCGAGCCAGAGCGCGAAATCAGTTGCCGCCTGAATATCTGAAGCATTCTGTGAAACCGCCGTAGCATAGTCGATATCGCAGAATACATATCCGACGTTTCCGGTGCCGGCGATATCAGGGAAGTTGATCGGAACCATTGCGAAAGGCTCATCTGTTGATGAAGCCGCTTCCATGTTAGCCCTCATCGTATCCGGCAGGCAGTTCATCGTATACCAGCTGCCCATCATGACCATTGCCGCCTGTCCTGAAAGGAACATGTTGTTTGCCTCAGGATACTGCTGTATTCCGAGAGCGCCGTCCTGCATGATTCCCTCATCAAACAGTTTCTTCCAAAGATCCAGAGCCTGTACGAATACAGGATCCGTCCATTTTGCTTCTCCTCTGGTTGCTTTCGTGAATAATCCGGGCTGAATGTTATCGCAGATAGCATGGTATGTATCCATGTTGAAAGCGCCCTGTCCCGCACCCTGTACGAAACCGATGATACCGTTCTCCTTGAACGTATCACATGCCTGCTTCCACTCATCGAAGTTCGTGGGAACCTTAACATTGTACTTATCGAAAAGATCCTGGTTGATCCAGAGGTTTCCTGCGTAAACAGTTCCTACTCCGAGAGCCTTGAGCTCACCGTTTACTGTCATGCTCTTGAGCGATGCTTCGTTGAGCTTGTCTGCATAATCATCTCCTAAATAGTTCTTCAGAGCTTCGTCCATGCTTACGGCCTGTCCGCCGAAAATCCCTACGCCTCCGTTAGCGCTTCCTGCCGAAACCTCAAATATATCTACGCCTTCTCCGTTAGCAAGAGCAGGCTTTATTGCTGCATCATAATCATCAACCGTTGTCTGCTTCCATGTGATCTTCGTGTCGGGGAAAGCCTTATTGAATTCTGCTATATACTGTTCATTCAAAGGTGATCCGGGTGTCCAGCCCCACCATACAAGGTCAGCCGAACCCGATGCAGCTGCAGATGAATCTGCGGGTGCTGCTGCTTCTCCTCCCGTGCTTCCGGTTGCGCATGCAGCCAGTACAAGAGATAATGCGATCAATAATGCCAAAACTGCTGATATACGTCTCTTCATTTTTTACGTCCTTTCTGTAAAGTCAACTTTTCCATAGTCCCTGAACATATCCGATGCTTCTGATGTATTCCTCGTCAGTATCGAGATGTTCCACAATAAATGTCATATCTGCATCATATGAAAGGGCTCTCCCAATGAGATACCTGATATTCACTTTGCCGTCTCCCGGATATGTCTCCCTGAACCGGAGCGTATAATCGTCCTCAAGCTTAACATCCTTGATATGACAGCTCCTGATCATAGGTCCGAGCTTTTCGAAGCATTCATCGATGAATTCCTCGTTGTAGAAATATCTTCTAGGCGACGTCATCCAGTTGAAGATATCCATATGTACCGCGAACCTTTCCCTGTCTACTGCTTCGATGAGCTTTTGGTATTCATCGGGGCCGTCCGGTATCATCCACGGCATGGACTCTATGGTAAAATATGTGTTCTTGGGATTGACGGCATCTATTATCTGCCTTATCGTGTCAACACCCTTCTCCCACGTTTCCTTGCTGTAATTGTCCTTGTATGCCCCATCCCATCTGGGCCCGACAGCACCGATTATATTTACGCAGCATCTTGCCTTTATCCTGTCGGCCAGTTCCAGCTGCCCTATGGCATACCGTATGGCCTCACTGCGCTTATCCTCATCGGGATCCATGGTATTCTTCCATATACCGACCTCGGCGATCGTAAGTCCTTCCTCGTCGGCGCATCTGATATACTCGTCGACAAGTCTTTCATCATCATTGCATGTCAGATGAAAATTGATCGCGCGAAGTCCCAAAGACCTGTGCTTTCTTGCCCAGTCTGCGGCGCCGGTATGCTGAAGAGGTGAAGATGTTCCGAGTTTCATATAATGCTTTTCTCCGATTAATTAACTGTTGTAGCTTTCAAGCAGTTCAACGATGCACTTCAGCTCCGGGGCCTCAAGATAGTTGTACTCTCCGCTTCCGTCACCGTATGTACCATGCTGAACGAGCTTCAGTCCTTTTGCTTCTGCATCTGCAACACGCTTTGCCGAATCTTTGACCTGGAACGCCACATGATGTATTCCCTCTCCCTTTTCCTCAAGGAAGCTTCTCCATGTTGACGGCTTTTCATTGGGCTGGATCAGCTCAAGCTGAAGGTTTGGGCCGACATCGAAAAATGCCATATAGCAATATGCCTCCGGTGCGGGCTCTCCTTTATATACCGTCTTAGTGATTTCGTAGTCTCCGATCGGCTGCGTTTCGGGAACCTCCATTCCAAGGAAATCCGCCCAGGCCCTTTTTGTCGCTTCCACATCCTTTACGATGAATCCGACCTGAGCAAGAAGGTTCGTGCCTACTGTTCCTGCCATTTTTGTATCCTCCTCCATTTCGTGATTAAAAACTGTTCATTCTTTACTTACGTCCCGGGATTTTCTCTGTCTTAAATCCGTCTGCTTTTATCACAGCTTAATACTATCTCTTACAGCCGGCAGACGATGTGAAGATACTACTGCAAAACTATGCAGATTTTGCTTTTTATTTTACAAAATGCTAAACTATCTTGGGAGGATGAGTGAAATGCTATTGGACAACCATTTCGAAGACCTGACTTTCTCTAAAGAAAAAATAATCAACACCTCGCATACGGTTGCCGAAGGATATACGAATCTCGTGCACTGGCACCCCTTTGCCGAGATTCTGCTGAGTCTTAAGGAAGGCAATGAAGTCAAACTGAATTTCAGGAAATATGAAATGAAGCCGAACGACTTCATCATATCCTATCCCGGGGATCTGCACAGCATCAACAATGTGTCCCCTGACTCCTTCATGATGGTCCAGTTTCCGATGGAACTCATAACCGTTGTGCACGATTTTAACAGGATCAAACCGGTTCTCGTCAAAAATCCTTTCTGCCGTTATGACATAGATGATACGGACATCGGCAACATGGTGATTACCTTTAAGGAGATAGTTGACGAAAACTCCTCAGATATTGCTTTTAAAGAAGCCAATAATTACATTCTTCTGCTCAAGTTCTTCTCAATGTATGCTAAATGGTGCATGAACAACCACATCGAAAAGAACGATGCGGATGATGAAGGCTACTACAGATCCTCCCGTATGATAGCCGAGGCATGCCTGTATATATCGCAGAACTGCACCGAACCTCTGACCCTTGATGACGTGGCACGGAAGATAGGGATCAGCAAATCCTACTTCTCTCATCTGTTCAAAGATTATACAAAGACCACCTTCGTTGATTATCTTACGAAGGAGCGGATAAGACGTGCAGAGTCCATGTTCATGGAATCCAGGATGAAATTCATCGATATTGCATTTGAATGCGGATTTACAAGCATCTCATCATTCAACCGCACTTTCAAAAAGATAAAGGGCATCTCCCCGAGGGAATTCAGAAATGCCATGATAAGATCCGTTGAAACAAAGATAGAATGAAAAGAGCCCGGGATTTCCCGGGCCCTTCTGTTCTTATACGGTTTTACTGAAGATCATATGAGCTTACATAGTCCGTATAGTAGCAGTTCTTATATACATCTTCCAGGATGTAGCAGAACATGAATTCCGAATCCTGCATATATCCGTATGTCGCCGTAAGTCCTTCCTCGGGAACGTATATCGGGTCACCCCATTCAACACCCTCTGTTTCGCCGGTGTCTTCATGGACCATGGTCGTGGCGAACGTGAGCTTGTCACCCTCTTTGAACTGAAGAAGGTCACGGTCGGTTCCGCCTCCCTTTATATCTCCGTTTTCTTCAAGTTCCCAGTAGCCGCATACCTGCGTGTATCCCACACTGTCTTCAGGCAGTACGAATTCGACACGGATCCAGATAGGTGTGTCATCATTGAGTACTGCAGTCGCATACCCGTACACTATCATGCTGTTGTCAGACAGCCATATGACGTCCTGATAGAAGTACGGTGCGAAAGTCCCGTTGATCATAAGCCATGAGCTGTCAAAGGACACATTGACGAATTCGTCTCCGTTTTCATCCTTAACGGAATCCTGGAACAGGTCGGCACCCATCTGGCACCATGTTCCGTCCTCATTGTTTACATAGACTTCCACTCCGATGTATGTCATTTTCTTGAGCTGATCATACGTCATGTCCAGAATCATCGTTCCGTCCGGAAGTGTTGTATAAGGAATATGTTCCTCGAGTCCGATCTGCGTCTTTCCTTCATAGGACCTTGCAAGATCGCTTCTGTACCAGTCCTCCTCGGTATACCCTTTTCCGTCCTTCGTTTCTTCATCAGACTGCGACATTACGGTACAGAATCCGGAAAGGCTGTCTCTGTATGCCTTATCGAAATCCAGTTTTTCAAGCGTCTTGTTCATCCGGTCATAATGCTCAAGATCATTGCACGGATAATACATTGCTAAGCCGTTTGCGCCCTTCATATTCGTCTTGAAATATGATACCGCATCATCTATGACTTTCTTTATATTGTCTTTTCCGTCAAGTCCGGCTTTATCCGTGAAATCGATTATATCGACTTGTTCATACTTGTTATGTCCGAAACTTCTCGCATCGCTCCTCGCCTTGGAGATATCGCTATATTTTCCGTCCACGATCGCCTGGTTCTGCGTGCCGGCATATGACACGAGCGCATCATACACTTCTCCGATTTTCGAAAGATTGATCAGTGAAAGCGTATAGACATCTCCGCTTTTTTCATTCGAAGCCGCAAAATCATCTATGATCTGCTTTCCGAAATCCTCCACTGAAGTCTTCGGGTCTTTTAACAGCATGCTCACCCAGTTCGTATAGTCCCATCCGTTTCCGGGCTCCATTTCCTCAGAAGCTATCATGTAATCTGCAAACGGCGAAAGCATATAAGCCGTCTCAACAGTTCCCATAAGGCAAGCATCGAATCCGACAAAGGCAAAATGAGCTCCCGAACTTTCAATGGCTTTCTTGAGCTGCTGAAGCCTCATCATCGAACCGGAATACAGTTCGTCGGCTCCGAAGCCTCGCATCGTTCCGCCGCCGTGGTTCCACAGTATCAGTCCGTAGCGGTCCGCAGGGTAAGCCTTCATGCCCCATCTTATGAAATTGGCGAGCGTATCGGGCTTTGACATGTTTTCAACATCATGCTCGTCCTTGAGGATAAGTTCATCCGCCCCGACCTCATAACGGCCGATCTTATCAGGATTGATCGGAAAGTCCTTGCCCCATTGTTTGCTGCCGCCGGTCTCAACGATGATCTTCGTCGCTGCTCCCGGATCATTTGCCTTTATCGCCGCACCGATCTCATGCAGATCGGTGGTTCCGAGGCCGTTTGCCGACTCCAGATTGGAACCGACCATGTAGATCAGAATGACAGTGTCAAGATGCCCGTCATATACTTCCACATTGCTGAGGTCCTCAGAAGACATCGAAGAAGAATCATCATCTTCTTCGGCTATCTTTCCTTTCTTTCCGGCAAGTCCTCTTTCAACATCCGTATCATCATCCTTGAAAAAGAATATCGAATATATGACCAGTGCTCCGAATAGCAGAACTATAGCGGATGCCGCGATGATGAGGCCTATAATGAGAGGTTTATGTTTCTTGTTTTCCATCTTAATCTCCCTGCGTTTGGTATTATGTCAGTTCAAAACCGTCCATCAGTCTTCGTAGGCGAAATCATCACCCCTGCCGTCACTCTGAATGAATTCAAAGATCGAGCCGGGTATTACGATATCCTTTATTTCATCATAGAATATCGTTATCTCCTCCGCACCTTCCGCATAAGAATTCAGATCGTAAGGGCTGAAGTAGAAAGTCAGGCTTGCGGGATCCATCGTGAACTGATATGCTGCTCTTTCCTGGTTGAGCGGCTCGGCATCAAGATCGATCTCTGCAAGGTTCTCTTCAAGATCGACGAAATCTATTTCAGGATATTCATCCCTCAGCTTTGCAGCTATGATTGTATCAAGCTTATCCTTATCGGAAATAATGTCTGAAAGCAGAACGTTCTCTCCGGTCTGGGTGTCAAGATTTATCGTCTCATACCAGTAATTAGGATGAGCGCCTCCGAAAAAGCTGTTCTCGCATCTCAGCATGCTGACGACATATCCCTGATACTGAAGAGCTGTCTCCCCGTAGCAATAGTATACACACGTCTTTTCTTCTTGTGCCGCTTCAAGAGCTTCCTCAGCGAAGCTGTCGATATCACGCTGATGCGTTGCCTTCTCGGCCTCATCGATCTCAATAAGCGCCGCGGCAAGTTCAGGAAAACGCTCTGCAGTTTCATCGTCGCAGAGGAATGTATTTCCGTGACAGTCAAAGTACTTATCTCCGAGTTTATCATCGGTTAATGACAGATCGAATTCAGTATTGACAAGCTCAGGATCCTCAAAATCCATATCGCCCTCTTCATAAGGCACGAAGCACTCAAGATCGTCCGCAGTTCCTTCATAAAACCATGTATATTCGTTACCGTCACTGCCCTTGCCGTAGATAGCCAGATCATCGATTCCGTCATCGTTGAGATCTGTCACCGAAACATCAAGCTCCGAAAGATCGTTAATAGGAAGAGCGATGGACTGAATCAGTTCCTCTTTCTCATTATCCTCGTACAGATCAACAGAAGAATAGTCTCCTTCATCCCCGACAAAACATACGAGAACGGACCTTGCTCCGTCCGCGCCGGTATTCAGTGTGATCGTATCGTTGATCAGTCCCTGTGTTCTCCAGTCATCTCCGTCAACACCACGCTCGGGTACCGACGCCGGCTCCGTTGGAGTAGCAGTGTCTGCAGGAGCAACACCGCATCCTGTAAGAGATGCGAGCATCATGAGCGTGCATGCTCCGGCTATGACTGAACGTGCTTTTTTATTGTTGAAAATCATTGCATTACCTCCGGATTAATAACTTCTCTTATCTGACAAGGCGGAACGCCTGATCGGTTCAGGCATTCCGCCGTCGCCCCTTTCGGGTGCGGTTCTTTATTTGTTTATCTCATTCCGCCTATGCTGCACATTTCAAGATTCGTTCTTCCCTCGTTGCTGCCGTAAGGGTAGAATCCGTTGATGAGCACTGCCTCGAATGTTCCGTCACTGTACGGTGAAAGGTATACCTTTGTGTATACATATATATCAACATCATCATTCCAGATATTTCCGGTGATCGCTCCGAGCCAGTTGCCGCTTCCGGACTTATACTTCGCATCTGCCGTGTTTGCAGGATCTCCGTATATATCCATGAAATCGGAAACAAGGAATTTTGTTGCGACCTGTCTGACGAATTCCTCGTCGCTTCCGGCGAAGTCATAGTATTCATCAGTAACATTCCTGGCCGTCAGGAATCCGTTTTCTCCGTCATCAACCCAGAGATATTCACCTGTTCCGCCTGCGGCATTGAAGAAGCTCGGATACTTGATGAATACGCCCTTTGATGTTGTCTTGATCTTTTCATAACCGTCGTCGAGCTCTTCAATCACTACATCGCCTTCATAACCTGCACGGGCATTTGAGCCATCAGATGAGCTGGATAAGAACTTAGGTCTGTAAGGTGAAAGAACATCTCCTTCATCATCGATGAGTGTGTGAAGGTTTGCGATCATCAGTATAGTTTCGGATGCGCCGCCTCTTTCAGTCATCGTTACTTCCGCACCGTCTATCGTGAAGATTCCATCGGTCAGAAGCTCGTCTGTCTGAGAATCATAAGTCTCATATTCTCCTGTGTCATAAAGTGCGAAATAAACGCTGTCGAAATCATCATACTGCCAATAACCTTCAATATCGGATTCGGTATAGCTTCTACCGAAATCAACGCCTCTGGTCATCTCATTCGTTGCTGTCTTTTCTGACTTGTCAACGGCTTCGCTGTCATCTTCAATGGTGAACTGCTCCATCTCAGCTTCCTCTTTGCCGTCTCCATTTCCCTTGGAAAGCTTGTCCTTGACTCCGTCTTCTTCTGCAGCTTCTTCTGCAGCTTCTTCAGCTGCATCATTTTCCTCAGTCTCAGCCGAAGCGACTTCAGCGGGTGCATCTGCAGGTGCCGGTGCAGAAGCTGCCGTGCAGCCTGTCAGACCGAGCGAGATTGTTAATACGAGCGGTAACAATGAATACCTTTTCATTTGATTCTCCTCCTGTTGTATGAAAAATGAATTAAAAAAAACAACCTATGGCTGTATTATATTTAGCCATAGGTCTGTTCGGTAGGTACTAAAAGTATACTCTTAAAAAACACTTTACTCAGCCGTTAAAAAGCCTTATGTCAGTAAGTGCGACCTGGTCTCCGGTAAGAGCAACATATACTTTATCAGGAGAGTTTAATACCGTCGTCGTGCATTCTATGCTTATGCCGACGTTTTCTGTCTTGAGCGTGATGCGGTTTCCCCTCTTTTCGAGACTGACCGTGCATTCGATTCCTTTCTTGTTCGTCTCCTTCCATGAATTCCAGCCGGGGAAGTCATCCTTCTTCTTCATGATGAACCTGTTGTTCGCAAACTGCCCGCTTCCCTGATCTTCACCGTTCAGTTTGATCAGTTCATATTCAATATAGTTGCTCCCGCCTATAGTGCCGTCATCCGAATAGTATATGACGATATAAGGACAATGCCAAACCAGCTCGGCCCCCGGAAGACTCATAGTATGGAACACGATCTTCATCCGGTTCTGGATCTCTATCCCCGCTGTTGATGCGGATCTTGTTCTGTCTATCTGGATGTTCTTTATATCCGATTCCATATGATCGATATAGCTTATCGGATCAGCGATTTTCGGGATATCATCCTCCTTTACTGTTTCTCCTGTCGGTTCAACCGTTATTCCGGATATGACACAGTGCTCACCAGTAATTCCGATATAAGAAGCCTTAGTGCTGTCGGGAAGTGCGATCAGCAGCTCTTTCGTGTATTCACTGCATGACATTTCAAGTCTGAGATGATCCTCATATCTTCCGGCAACTATCTCATATTCTTGCTCTTTATCGCCTGTTCCGCCCGTCCGCTCATGCTTTTCGAGCCTTGTAATCTCCATTTTCCTGGCCGCGGTGGAAATCATATGATCATCGAACCAGACCTCACCATACTCAAGGTAATGGTATTCTTTTATAGCTTTATCGTTCGTGTGGACGCGTCTGTCGAACGAATCAAACAGAACGATCGACGGTGCGCTGAATCCGGCAACGATCTGCGGATCGAGCCTGCATCTGAACTTTATCCTCTTAACTTCCCTCTCTGCCGGGATTCCGGTCGTGATGTTCTCTCTGTATGATACACAGGCAATATCGGTTTCAAGCTCCGACACCTCTGATACCGCGTCGGTTTCCGAATCAATGATCTTCACCATGATGTCGGAGAAGACGGGATCATACTCCTCACCTGCGCATTTTATGAACTCCTCCCTGGCCACGAACCCCGGGAGCGCATCCCTGTATCTCTTCTTCGTGGTCATCTTCACATAACCATCCGCCACCGCAACTATTCTTGCGATCTCAGGAATTTCCTCGCCCTTCAACCCGTCCGGATAACCGGTGCCATTGTATTTCTCGTGGCTGTATCTGGCAGTCTGCGAAAGATCCGGGTAGGCCGTGATGCCCGAGAGCAGCTCTTCGCCGATGAGAGGCTTGCGTTTCATTTTTTCATCCTCATGAATCCTCGGATCTGACTCATTCTCAATCACGCTGTCAGGAATTCCGATGAGCCCGACATCATTAAGGAGCGCCGCATAGTAGGTTCTGCCGCAGAAATCCTCGTCCTTTCCGGCAAGTTCGGCGATGCGTCTTGCGTAGCCGGCGATTTTAACGGAAGTTCCTTTGCAATACTCGTCACGCCATTCGATCGATGAAACGAACGTGGAAGCGGTCTGTTCGAGCGCTTTTTGAAGCTGCTTGTTTTCACCCTGGATTCCCTTCAGTTCAATCTCGTGAGCATGCTCTACCGTGTTATTTATATCTATGTAAGTGAAAATATAAAGCGATACCGATACGGCTACCATTGCCATGTTCACTATAGAGATTCCATACATGAAAATCTGGAGGATGCCGCAGGCGATAGGAACAAAAATATAGAGAGTGAGCGAAGTATAGATTACCTTGCTGAAAACCTTCTTGTACTGCCTTATCACCGTGTACTGAATGATAGGGCAGACAACGGGAATTATATAAGCAATCAGGAATCCGTTTCCTCTGTGATATGTATTGGTCTCGTCAAAATAATAATACAGCCCCGTAAATGCGGAAATGACGGCCAAGAGCATTCCCATCGCGGAAATGATCCGGACGGTCCTCAGTCTTTTCGGAGAACTCGCAAGCTTCCCCTCATGTGTCAGCCAATCGTTAAGATAAAGGTTGAAACCGAAAACTATCGCGCTCGTTAAGAAGAACACGAGAAAATTGCTGATCCTTACCATGAAGAAAGCTTTCCGGCTCGGATCTCCCGCATAAATGTATGCCTCCCTGTCGAACCATAGCAGGAAAAGTGCGATAGACTCCATAAGGATCAGGATCCTTTTCCTGCTTTCAGAAATGAAGCGGGTGATAAGAAGCAGCAATACGAGTATGCCGCAGCACCCGCACAGAAACATCATGATAGTGAGCTGATCCGCTCTTATCAGTTCAAACATGACAACATCTCCTTTATTTTCTGACGACTATTGATGCATGATGAAGAATTCTTTAAGCTTCTCAAGGAGCTCTTCCTTCTGAATTGTTTTTAAAAAATAACCTTCCGGCCGAAGCGAAACAACAGCCATAACGCTTTCCTTGTCTCCCTTTCCGGTCAGGAAAATTACAGGTATCGACTCGGTTTCCGGGTCGCTGCGGAGCATCTCAAGCACCTGCGGTCCGGTCGTGACCGGCATCTCATGATCCAGCAGGATAAGGTCGGCCTTATTCCTTCCGAGCCATTTGATCGCCTGAAGGCCGGAATTGGCCATGGATACTTTATAGGTTTCCTTGAGCCACTCACGCACGAGCTTCAGATAACGCGGGTCGTCATCAACTATCAGGATGCTTTTTTTGAATTCCCCCGCTTCAGCTTTTGCAAGATATTCCGTTACCGTCTTCGTGAATTCAACATTGTCCACAGGCCTCGGGAACGTCTTGTATATAAGTTCCTGTGGAACATGTTTGGTTATGTATTCAATATCGATCCGTTCCCCGACAACTATCATCTGAAGATCGCGGTCTTCAAGGTTCTCCGTGATAAAATGCAGGACATCCTCCTGAGGTCTTTCTTCATCTCCGAGGCAGAGCGTCACAAGCGATGCATCTCCTATATTAGCATTGATATCATCAACAGTGCACGGGACAAAATCGCACTTTGACCCCGCCGACTGCACCTTGCTTATCAGCACCCTTGCTATGAACGATTCCTTCTCGCCTACTACCAGCATACGGTTCTGTGTCATCATCATCCACCTGCCATTTCACCAATAAGTTCTTCCATTCCATCCCAGTCGAAATCCGCGAACATCTCCCTGAACTTTCCGATCCTGCTTTCATCCTCCGGAGGAAGTGCGAATTTACTGAGCTGATCAAGTATCATCTCGACAGAGTCATAGTCCATCTGAGGTATGACATCTGCAAGCGCAAGATAAGCGCTCTTAAGCTCCTTTTCGGATATCATCTCCTTATCGCTCTCATCAGTTTCCTCGCTGAGCCTTGCAAGCTTTTCCTTGAAATCTATATATTCCGAAATGAGCTTATCATTGTACTCATCAATGCATGCTCTGTCTTCCTTGCTGCCGGCATCTTCAAGCCGCGCTGCAAGTTCAGAGAGCCTCAGAGCGCCGATTATCCTCGCAGAGCTTTTCAGAGAGTGAACTTTTATCGTGTACAGTCTTATATTGTCATTCTCAAGAGCATCCTTTATCACCTTGACATTTGAGTCGATAGTTTCAAGGAAGAGATTGAGCGCGAATATATAGCTTGATATTCCGCCTGAATTCTTAATGCCGTCAGGAACCGATATATCATCCGTATCATATATCCACTGAAGGTTTTCCGGGATTTCCTTCAGGTCGGCTTCTTCGGCCGCCTGCATAGGCTTTTCGATCATCTTCTCCGGAAGATGCTTCATTATCGTTTTTTCAAGCATCCGGCTGTCGACAGGTTTAGCAAGATATCCGGTGAATCCTTTCGAGATGTAAAAATCCTCACCCGACGAGGAATTCGCCGTGAGGGCGTAAACAGGCAGGAGCGGATCGGTCTTCCTGATCTCGGCTACCGTCTCTACTCCGTCCATTCCGGGCATCATATGATCGAGAAGGACAACATCGAATTTCGTATCTTTAATCTTATCAAGACACTCCTCACCGCTCGATGCAGTTGAAACGAATACTCTTGTCGCCTTCAGAAGGCCCTTCATGACATTTAAGTTCATGGGATTATCATCAACAACAAGAATGTCGGCATCGGGCGCAATGAACTGCGGAACGTAAGGTCCTTTCGCAGGTCCTTCGTCATGCTCGATGAAGACACCGATAGGAGTCCTGTCAGCGATTTTCTGCTTGACAGAAAGCATGAACTCCGACCCTTCACCGTATACGCTCTCGCATGTCAGGCTGCCGTCCATCAGTTCGGCGAATCTTCTGGAGATATCAAGTCCTAAGCCAGTGCCCTGTATGCCGCTGTTCTTCTCCTCTTCGAGACGTTCATACGCCATGAAGAGCTTGTCCATATCCTCTTCCCTGATGCCTATGCCCGTATCTTTTACGGAGTAAAGGATCGTGCACTCATCATCCTCTCTTTCCTCCATTGATACGTACAGAGCGAATCCGCCGTAATCCGTATACTTGAGAGCATTCGTCAGAAGGTTTAAGAGTATCTGCTTTATCTTGCCGGCGTCACCGTTCAGTCTTGAAGGAAGCATCTCATCTATGACAACATCAAATGTCAGCTCCTTCTCGGTGCTCCTTGCCCTTATCATGGACACAACGGATTTCAGCATCTCTTTCGTATCGTATTCCTGAAGGACGAGGTGCATCTTGCCGGATTCTATCCTCGAAATATCGAGAAGGTCATTTATGAGCGAAAGCAGAGATTCTGAAGCGTTCCGTATGTCGAGGGAATAATTCATCATCGACAGGAAATACGGTTTCGGTACCCCTGTTGCATCTTCACGCAGCGCCATCTCGTTCATTCCCATGATCGTATTTATAGGCGTGCGGATCTCATGCGACATGTTCGCAAGGAATCTTGATTTTGCGGTATTGGCTCTTTCTGCTTCATCCCTTGCCTGCTTGATCTCATTATACTGCTTCGTTATGACCGTGCTCTTCATGACGCGCCAAACAATGAGTCCGGCAATACCGGCCACAACGAGGAACATCATGAATCTGAAAGCAGGAATCTCGGTGAATCTCGGCCTTTTCTCGATCTTGAAAACCCTGTCCTCAAGTTCCCTCGTTCCCGCGCTGTCGAGAATCCTAATATGCAGATCATAGTTCCCATATCCCAGACCAGTATACTCAAGCGGCTGCAGTTCGTTTCTCTTAACGGTTATGCCCTCATCCTCTTTACCTTCCATGTAAACATTGACTACAGGGTTAAGGTAAGAATAGTCAAGGACTGATGCGGTTATCCTTATTCTTCCTCTTTCTGCCGGAAGCACGTATTTTCCGTCGGCATCGGGAAGAATCTCCTCGTCGCCGCAGTATATCGAACTGATCGCTGCCTTAACGGGAACCATGCCTTCGGAAAAATGATCTAAGTTTACTGACATCACGCCGTTCCTGCCCGGAATATACAGATTGCCGTCATGAACATCTCCGTACGACATGGATGTCGGTGCACCTGTAAGTCCGTTGTCGACGGTATAAAGCCTGTAATCCGCTATGTCGTTCCTGAAAAATGACTGAACATTTACAATATAAATACCGTTAGATGAAATGACCCACATATCATCACCGTTGATGAACAGGTCATAGTTGTCATTGTACGGGAACGAAGTCGTTGTCATGATCACTCCGTTCTTAATGAACTCAAGCGAATTGGATGTGATGATGAAGTATACTCCGCTCGCTTCATCCTTTTTTATCCTTGAGACAACATCACTTGACAGCCCGTCATCCCTGCCCATTCTGCGGACATTTTTATCCCTTATGATATAAAGCCCGTCACCGTCTGTTCCGGCATAAATGGAGCCCTTCTCGCCTTCTTCTATCGTAAGGATGACCGTATTCTTTATTCCGTCAGCCTCTCCTATCGTTTCCGTTATCACGCCTTTCTCAAGTACAGCTATTCCCTTGTTCGTACCGGCAACGATCCTGCCATCGGAAAACGTTGCAATGCACCTGATCTCATTATCAGGCATTCCGTTTTCTTCATTGTAGTCAATGATCTGCCCATCTCCTGTATAGCAGACGAGCCCAAGGCCGTTCGTATATGTCCCGATCCATAGATTGCCCTCCGCATCCTCTTTGATGCAGCGGATCCTCGTACCTTCAAGATGTTCAGTCAGCTCATTCTCGATCGTATTGCTGCCGTCTATTATCCGCAGTCCCCTGTCAGTACCGGCATACACATATCTGTTGTGGGCACACACCGCATTCGTAACTTCTCCGCGAAGACCGGCGAGATGATAAATATCCATGAAGCTGTCGCTTACGATTTTCATCACTCCCTGCGTGGAGGACGCAAACCACATATTCCCCTGAAAATCAGATGTCATCATCTCTATCCCGCTGTCCATCGGTACGTTTTCAATGACATGGAAAACATCTGAAGAGTCGATATATCCGATCATGCTCGTAGAGGAAATCCAGACTCTCTGGCAGTCATAGCTTATCCAATGGATTCCGGAAAGAGGCGCAGTATTGATCAGCTTCATTCCTCCGGCGGATTCCCCGAACTGGCCATAGTAAACTCTGTCACTTTCCGTGCACAGATACACGTTGCCTGCGAACCCGGGGTCCGCAAGGATCGATGTTATCTTCTCGATTCCGATATCAGCGCCGCTGTAGACTTTTGATAACTTGCATGATTCTATCTTAAAAACAAGTCCGTTCTTAGTCTGTCCGTATACAGTACCGTTCGAATCCGAATCAAGCTTCAGGACTCTCTCGTCATTCAGTCTGTCATCATCTAATGCATGTATCTGCATTTCGGAATCTGCATAGCATACGCCCGATGTAGTCCCAATGAAAATATTCCCCCCGGCATCCTCGGCAAAATCCCTTATCGAGGATGAAGGCAGTCCTTCCTTGTACGTGATATGAACCCTGTCGTTCCCATCGATGACAACCACTCCGTTATCATTTGTTCCGACCCATATTCTGCCGAGGCTGTCTTCGAACAGTCCGCGTCCGCTGGTAAGTCCGGATGACGTATCCATTCTCGTAAACGTTGTGCCGTCATAACGCATTATTCCGCCGTATCCGCCTATCCAGACGTATCCGTCGCTTGCGCCTAAAATGCAGTTGGCATCGGAAGTAGGCAGTCCGTTGGACGAATCATAAAGCCTCGAAGCATATCCTGCATTGCTTATCTGCTTTGTTGCGACATATCCGCCGCCCGTCAGGGCAACGGTATTCCCTTCGTCGGTTAGGACACCGGCCTGGCCATTGTCCGCATATGCTGTCACTGTAAAAGGCAAGAAGGCAGCAAAAAGCAGGGCAATCCCGCATATTCCGGCCACATATTCAGTTGTCCTTTTATGATTTTTCGCGGACATTATATCTCCTGATTATATTTTCTTAATATGACTTTCACTTCGGCTATTGAATCCACGAAAACTTCAACGCACTTCGGATCGAACTGCGTACCTTTTCCTTCCTCGATTATCGCGAGCGATTTTTCCAGAGGAAATGCGCTCTTATAAACACGCGGCGAACTAAGGGCGTCAAACACGTCGGCGACGGCCATGATCCTTGCCGAAAGCGGTATGACCTCTCCGTGAAGTCCTTCAGGATATCCTTTTCCGTCCCATCTCTCATGATGATAAGCGGCCATGTTACGAGCTTCCTTCAGATAGTTATCTCCTTCAACCGTGCTTATGGCGTTCTCCATGATTCTCTTGCCGGCCGTTGTATGAGTCTTCATTATCTCGAACTCTTCATCCGTCAGCTTGCCGGGCTTGTTGAGAACACCGTCGGGTATATTGATCTTGCCCACATCATGAAGCGGTGCGGACCTTACGACATCCGACATGAACTTCGGAGTGATCTTCTCAGCGTAATATCCCTTCTTCTTCAACCCCTCAACTATTATCTTCACATATGCCGCAGTCTTCTGTACATGCGCTCCGGTATCGGAATCCCTGCTTTCAACAAGGTCCGCCATCGTTATGATAAGTCCGTCCTGCATCTTTGATGTCGAATCGGACAGACGCCTTATGCTCCTCATGTGCTCCGTCTGGTTCAGCGTCATTTCACAGAGCGAATTGTACAGTTTTTCGACCTCATCACCGGTATGGACGTTCAGCTTGCGTATCGTTCTGACTTCATCATCCATGCCTTCCTGAGTCTGGCTGACGTCAGAAAGCTCATCCATGCACCTGGTTATCGAGTTTATCGGGAATATGATCTGGTATTCGACCAGCCATACGGCGAATACGCATATCAGGATGAAAAATGACAGAAACATCGTTGACAGTTCCATGTAGAAGCTGAGCTCCATCGAAACGAGCTGCTCCATGTCAATATCCGCCACTGCGTAGCACGTGCACATTCCATATGAATCATAGACCGGCTGATAAACTGTCATGAGCCGTCCGAACGTATCATTCGTAATGACAGGTTCGATCTCCTCTCCTGCAAGAAGAGAAGGGATATAATCGACTACCCCTTCGTCATAAGGGATCAGCTCGCCTGTTGCCGAGGCCGGTGTATCAGCTGTCTCCACATCGAAAATGACACGGCATCCGTCTGCTTCAGGCCTGTAGACATATATGTATGATATATCCGGCGAACTGTTCAGCACGGCATCAAGAAGCCGTTTCGTTTCCGCATATTCTTCTCCCTCGCCGCCGCTTTCGAGATACTCCTCGATCCTGTTGCCGTCGACGATGCTTGCTGCGATCCTCGAAGCTCCCTGAGCGCTCTGTGTGTGCTCTTTCATCATTGTCTTGTTATAGACTACCGCGCCTAAGCCGAGCGCCGCGCCAGCAATGATCGTGAGTGATATTCCGAGCATGAGGAGGATCTTCGTCTGAAGAGATATGGCACGCACCTGTTTCCTGTCAGAAACAAGCTTCTCATCCGTCAATGGGGTCTGCATCCATCCGTTGAAGCTGAAATACTGCCAGTACTTCTTCGGCACGATATAGAGAATCACAAGCACGAGCAGAACCGAGATGGTCTTATCAGGAAGGTCCATGATAATGCTCGAGAGAATATGCGATATTTCAAAATTGAAAAAACCTGTTTCATAGAGAATTCCGCTCAGCGACTCGCTGTCAAACGACAGTCCCTCGATGAACCAGGGAATGAGCGCGCCGAGCCCTCCTCCGATGAAAGTGAAAACCGCGATAGTTCCGATGATGCCTCTGGCCTTTTTTAACCACCCTCTGTCCGCAAGATATGTAGCAAAGACAGCGATCAGAACGTTCAGCACGCCATAATACAGCGAAGAAGAATCCGAAAAGCTTTTTATGATATTAGTCAGGAAGCCAACCGTCACTCCGGGAAGATAACCGCCTATGACCGCAACAGCAACAGTTCCGACCGTATCAAGATATAAAGGCAGACCGAGTGCTGAGACTGCGTTGCCCAGAAGAATGTTCAGCGCAATGCCCGCAGCGCATATAACTGCTGCTGCGATATTCTGCCTGTTCCTGTTTTTGTCAGAGAAAAGTGTATTTTTCATCATCATAGTATTTTATCACAAACCTGCATAAAATACATCCGAAATGATAGAACAAAAGCGTGAAAAATGATATAATGACAATGCTCCGAGCTCACTGACCTAAAGCATGTTCTGCCATGGTCTTTAAGCCGCAGTATACCTGCCGGGGTACAGCCGGAAACGTCTGTGCCTTCCCTGTTTGAAAAGGAGTAATTAAATTGAAAAGAATAAAGCTTGGTCAGATGATTTTCATGGCCCTGTGCTGTGACTGTGGTTTGATTGCGAAAAAACTCATATCTCCGTTCGCAGATCTGATAACGGAGTCTCTTCATATACCCGGCGGTATCGCCACCGGGATTTCTTTGATGTTCATCATCGTACCCGCTGCTTCGTTCAGGATTTTCGGATGTGCCACCCTTATGTCCGTCATTCAGAGCGTGCTTGCTCTTTCATTCGGCATGGTCGGGAGCATGGGGGCTCTCGCCCCTATAGGTTACATCATTCCCGGCATAGTCATTGACCTCTGCCTGTTTCTGTTCCGCAGGTCTGCATCACCTTCATCGGGAATACTTGCTGCATCAATTGCCGCATCCGTTTCGGCCGCACTTACGGCCGATATTCTCGTATTCCGTCTTTACGGGATCGCCCTTTGTGTCTATATAGCTGTTGCCGCTACGACCGGAGCTGTATGTTCACTTCCGGCATCAGTTCTTGCCGGACGTATTTCATCGTATATTTCAGACCGAACACTTAAGGAGGATGTATTGTCATGAAAAAAAGAATCGCTGTCATCTTATCGCTGATCGCAGTCACGGCATTGCTCGCATTTATTTATCTTTTCTCAAGGGCTTCAGTAAAGCCCGGAGATCTGCTGATAAGATGCGCAGGCAAAGAGATCACTGTAACTTATGCCGACCTTGACAAGTCGCACGTAAGCGGCACGGTAAAAAATAAAAAAGGCGAAGTGAAGACAATCGACACGGAAGGGTTCCCTGTCTCTTCGATTCCCGCTCTTGCAAACATCGGCGATTTTTCCGAGATTTCTGTATATTCAGATGATGAATACAGCGCAAGCCTTACATCTGAGGAAGCTCTATCCGACGGAAAAGCCTATCTGATCGATGATGACGGTAAAATCCGCCTTATAGTTTTCGGTGACGAAGATTCAAAGAGGGATGTCAAAAATGTTGTGAGGATAGAAATAAAATGACAGGGGATGCATGCGCCGTCATTCTTGCAGGCGGAAAAAGCAGCCGCATGGGCGAAAACAAAGCCGGCCTTACGATCGAAGGACGTACAATGCTGGAGCTTCAGCTTTTAAAGCTTGAGGGGCTCGGAATAAAAGAAATACTTGTATCCGGAGAACCTGAAAATCTGCGGGATTTAATGGGCGAATATAAATATGCCGAAAACGTGAGGATCATTCCGGACATAATAAAGGACAGAGGGCCTCTCGGCGGACTGTACTCATGTTTTGACGCCACGGAATGCAGGTATGCTTTAACTATCAGCGTCGACAGTCCTTTCATAACCGCTCAAACGCTCAACGAACTTCTTGATGATCACAAAAAAAACGGAGCGGACGCAACAGTTCTTACTGCCGCATCCGCCGCTCAACCTCTTATTGCCGTATATAACACGTGCACCAGCACGGTCATCAGAAAGCTGCTCGATGGTGATGACCTTTCCGTCAAGGCGCTTCTTAACCGGATAAAAACTCACCGGCATGATTTTCGCGGTGACGCCTCGGAACTTGCCAACTGCAACACGCGCGAGGATTATGAGAAAATCATTGCTATGACATGACCTTCATCAGAGTTTTCCTATGGATACCGCGCATACTTTGTATTCCGGTATTCTCGCGAATTCATCGAGTGCCGCGTTCGTCAGCATGTTCACGGGCGAATCCGTAAAGTGGAACGGCATCCATGTCTCGCCTTCAGATACTTTCCTTCCGACCCTTGCCACGGCGGTGATCTCGCCTCTTCTGCTCTTTACGCGGATTCTCTCTTTGTTTTCTATTCCGAGCCTTTCGGCGTCCTTATAATTGACCTCTATGAAACCTTCTCCTGCAATGTCTACAAGTCCTGGTGCACGCCCTGTCATCGCAGCAGCATTGTACTGGTAAAGAATACGTCCGGTCATGAGGGAGAACGGATATTCCTCGTCAGGAAGCTCCTGAGGCTCCTTAAACGGTGCGGCATATAATAGCGCTTTTCCTCTTGCCGGATGACCGACATGCATTATCGGGGTTCCCGTGCTGTTCTTATCACGGCACGGCCACTGCAGCGTTTCTCCTGCATCAAGCCTTGCATGTGAAATACCTGCAAAGCTCGGAGTCACTGAAGCGATCTCATCCATGATTTCAGCGCTCGTAAGATGCTTCTGGGGATAGCCCATTGCATTCATGAGATCAGTTATTATATCCGTATCTAGCCTTGCGAGACCTCTCGGCTCTACGGCCTTTCTGATCCTCTGCACTCTCCGTTCGGTGTTCGTGAACGTTCCCTCTTTTTCAGCGTAGCTGCAGCCCGGAAGAATGACATCTGCATACTCTGCCGTCTTCGTCATGAAAAGCTCCTGAATCACGAAGAATTCGAGGCTTTCGAGCGCCTTTATGATATGGTGCGTATCGGGATCTGAAACGACAGGATCCTCTCCGCATATATACAGTCCCTTTATCTTTCCTTCAATAGCGGCAGGGAATACATCGGTCGCCTTAAGGCCGGGCTTCGGTGAAAGCTCTACGCCCCAGGCTTCTTCAAACTTCTTTCTGACTTCGTCGTTATCCACCTTCTGGTATCCCGGATAATCCGTAGGAAGCGCTCCCATATCGCAGGCTCCCTGCACGTTATTCTGTCCGCGAAGAGGATTGACTCCGCATCCGCTCTTTCCGATCTTACCGCAAAGGACCGCCATGTCTGACATGCACATGACTCCTTCGGTACCCGTAGAATGCTCGGTAACGCCGAGGCAGTATATGATCGGCGCCTTCTTGGCCAGGGCATACATCCTTGCGGCCTCTTTCAGGTTCTCGGGATCTATGTGGCAGATCTTCGCGACATACTCAGGTGTATATTCCTCTACGAGCTTCCCCAGTTCTTCGAACCCTTCAGCATTCTCGTTTATATAATCGTGATCGATAAGGTCTTCCTCTATCATCACATGCATCATTCCGTTTGCGAACGCGACATTCGTTCCTGGGCGGAGCTTTATGTGAATGTCGGCACAGCTGGCAAGTCCGATGTCCCTCGGGTCTACTACGATGAGCCTCGTTCCGTTCTTGACGGCTTTCCTTATCTGCATACCGACAACAGGATGCGCCTCCTCGGGGTTCGAGCCGACGAGCAGTATGCAGTCGACATCATGGGTAATGTCGTGTATAGGATTCGTCATTGCGCCCGACCCGAGCGTTTTAGCAAGCCCCGCTACCGTTGCCGAGTGGCACACGCGCGCGCAGTTGTCGGTGTTGTTGTTCGAAAAGCAGGTTCTTACCATCTTCTGGACCATGTACACGTCCTCATTCGCAGAGCGTGAACATGCAAATCCCGCAAGCGACTCATTTCCGTATTTCTTCTTTATCTCCATGAGCTTATCAGCAGTGTATTTTATCGCTTCTTCCCATGAAGCCTCACGGAATTTCCCCGTCGCCCTGTCTTTTATGAGAGGTGTTGTGAGCCTGTCTTTTGCTCCTACAAAATCGAAGCTTCCGCTGCGTCCTTTGACGCACAGCCTTTTATGGTTAGATGGACCGTTATACGCCTCCACGTTCACTATCTCGTTGTCCTTCACCACAAGATAATACTGGCAGCCCGTAGCACAGTGCGGACAGGTCGTCAGGACTTTCTTCGTCTCCCACTCCCTGTATGATTTTTCCCTGTTGAGCGTAAGCGCTCCGGTAGGACAGACGCTCGCGCAGTTTCCGCATGTCTCGCAGCCGGTCTGTTTATAATCATCTCCGAACGGCGCATCTATTATGTTGAACGTCCCCGTCCGGCTGTTTTTCAGCGCACCGTTGCATGCGATCTTATGGCAGGCATTTATGCATCTCTGGCAGTGGATGCATTTCGCCGGGTTGTAGCTTATGTAAGGATTGCCGGAAGATATCGCGGATTTTTTTTCGACCTTTTCACGTTTCCCGGCATGTTCAGCATGCTCGACATCATATCTGTTGCACAGGCTCTGCAGCTCGCACTTTCCGTTCGCCGGACAGCTCATGCAGTCGCTTGCATGATCAGTGAGTATGAGCTTCAGCATCTCCTTTCTGTAACGGGTGAGCTTTTCGGATTCGGTCGTTATGACCATGCCGTCTTTTATCATCGTCCTGCATGCAGGAAGAAGATTATCATATCCTTCGGCTTCTACCATGCACAGCCGGCAGGAACCTGCATCGGATACACCTTCAAGATAGCAGAGAGTCGGAATGAAAATGCCGTTAGCTCTTGCTACTTCAAGTATTGTCATTTCAGATGAGGCTTCATAGTTTTTTTGGTTGATAGTGATATTCATCATTCGCCCCTGCCTCCTTCCATGACGCCGCATCCGTAATGGTCGCAGCGCAGGCATCTTCCGGCCTCTCTCATTGCTTCCTCATACGTCATCGAGATCTCAACATGATCGAAGTTCGTCCTTCTTTCAAACGGATCTGTCTCCTCGATCTCGGCGCGTCCTGTCGCAACGCAAGGATTAGGATAAGCAGGCGGAATATCGCACTCTTCTTTAACTTTGTGATGATATCCGAGATATTCGTCTATGTTGTAAGCAGCGACCTGGCCCGCCGCGATCGCATTTATCGCAGTTGAAGGGCCGGTCACGCAGTCTCCTCCGGAGAAAATCCCTTCCGCACCGTCTATCATGCACGCCTCATCGGCTGCTATCCTGCCGCGTACCATCGGAATGCCGGATTCCTCAAAATGCTGAACATCGCTCCTCTGTCCGACTCCGAAAATAAGGTAATCGCATTTGAACCTGTACGGATAATTGCTCGAATGTTCCGTGGTCATCATTCCCGCATCATCAAACTCTGCAAGTATCTCTGGCTGCAGCCAAACGGCTTTTACTTCGTTCGTGTCATTATCGGTCTCTATGTTCAGGAAGCTAAGGAGCGTCCGGAATCTGACTCCTTCCTGCATAGCGCTTTCTATCTCAGTTGAAAGCGCAGTATAGTCATCTCTTTTCCTTGTGAACACATGAACGCTCTCGGCACCGAGTCTTACTGCCGTGCGCGCCGCATCCATCGCAACGTTCCCGCCGCCGATCAGCGCAACTTTCTTCCCCGTAAGATCCGGTGAATTTCCGTTTGCGACATCCTGGAGAAAATCAGCCGCAGGGATCACGTTCTTCGCATCGGCGTTCTCCATAGGCATTCTGTTCCCGAGCTGAGCTCCTATTCCTATATAGACCGCATCATATCCGTCCTTCAGCTGCTGAAGCGTGATATCCTTCCCGATCTTCGTCCCTGTCTTAACCGTTATATCGCCGGCAGAAAGTATCGCGTTTATATCCTGATCGAGCCGTACTTTCGGAAGACGGTACTCCGGTATTCCATAGCGTAACATTCCCCCGAGTTTTTCATGTTCTTCGAAGATCGCAACCGAATGCCCCATTAGCGCAAGGAAATATGCGGCCGTCATTCCTGAAGGTCCTCCGCCTACAACTGCGATCTTCCTGCCCGTTGAGACATTTGCTTCGGGTGTGGTAACCGTATCCGCAGGAGCAGAATCCACGGCATATTTTTTGAGACCTCTTATGTTCAACGGAGCATCGACGAGCGTGCGGCGGCACTTATTTTCGCACGGATGCTCGCATACGTGCGCGCATGCAGTCGGGAAAGGATTGCGCTGCCTGATCACTTTCACCGCACCGGCATAATCCTCTTCCTTTATCATGGCGATATAGCCGGGAACGTCCACATGAGCCGGGCAGAGCGTAACACACGGTATGGTCTGCGAAGCATTTCCGATGCAGCGTCCCCTCTCGATATGGCTCTGGTATTCATCCTCGAATTCGATAAGGGAATCAAGGATCAGCTGAGCGCCGACGACACCGACGGCACAGTCGGCCGATTCCGCGATCATCAAGCACTTGCTTTCAATCTCGGAAAGTGTTTCTTTCGTGGCATTTCCCTCAAGAACGTCCTTCAGCATAAGATCAACTTCATAAAGACCGTCCCTGCACGGTACGCACTTTCCGCATGACTGGTTCATCGATATCTGCAGAAGCGACCTGTAAAGAGTTATAGGACACATTCCCGGAGGATACGACGTCATCCTTGAACGGAACTTGCGAAGGACCACATCTATCCTTTCATTCATATTTCCTTTTGCAGCAAGTCTACGCATATCTTTTCCTTTCGTTCGGTGATCTCTTATCAGGATCTCATCCTTCTGTCTATACGGTTCACGAGCTTCAGACCGCCCTCCTGGAAAATCTGGACGATGAGCACTAAAAGAGCAACCGTTATGAGCATGACGCCTGTCTGGTATCTGTAATATCCGTAGTTGACCGCGATCGCGCCTAATCCTCCGCCGCCGACGAATCCTGCCATAGCGGAATATCCGAGTATCGTCGCGAAGGCGATCGTCATTCCGAGCAGAAGCGAAGGCCTCGCCTCAGGCAAAAGCACCTTCCAGATGATCTGCCAGTCTGTCGATCCCATAGCCTTTGCAGCCTCTATGACGCCAAGATCCACTTCTTTCAGCGACGACTCGACCATTCTTGCAACAAAAGGTGCGGCTGCGACTACAAGCGGCACTATCGAAGCTGTCGAACCTATCGTCGTACCGACGATCAGTCTTGTGAACGGAAGTATCGCAACGAGAAGAATAAGGAACGGAACAGACCTCACTACGTTTATGATAAGACTGAACACCATATTCACCGGCTTGTTCTGGCGTATGCCGCCTTCACCCGTGACATATACGAGAACGCCTAGCGGTATTCCTATGATATAGGCCGCAAGCGTAGATACTACGACCATGTAGAATGTTTCTCCTATGCCGCCCGCAAGGAGCCCTATCAGTTTTTCATCCATTTATACTGCCTCCGTTTTCATTTATAGTCCAGCGTAACCAACTGGAAATTATCATTCAGTTTTCAGGCTTACCGCTTCCGCGTGAACACCTTTGCTCTTCAGGAATTCCTCTATTTCCTTGAGTTTCTGCTCATCAGAAGGTTTTTCTATGAGCAGCTGTCCGTATGCACTTCCGCCGATATCCTCCGTGCTCGCGCCTAAGATGCTGAGTTCCATTCCGGTATGAAGGACAAGCTGCGAAAGCACCGGCTCATATGACGACTGTCCGTCGAATACTATTCTTATGAAATCCTTCGTGGGAATGCGGACCTGTGAAGACTGTTCGGGCATAACAAGTTTTCTCGCCGTCTCTGACTTCGGATTACGGAATATCTCACCGACGGTTCCGCTCTCTTCCACGACGCCGTCGCTCATGACCGCGACACGGTCGCATATCTGCTCGACCACTCTCATCTCATGAGTGATGATGACGATCGTTACGCCGAGTTTCCTGTTAATGTCCTTCAAAAGCTCTAAAATATTTCTTGTCGTGAGCGGGTCGAGAGCGCTTGTAGCCTCATCGCACAGAAGAACTTTCGGGTCGGTCGCAAGAGCCCTTGCGATCGCTACCCTCTGCTTCTGTCCTCCTGAAAGCTGTGCCGGATAAGCTTTCTCCTTATCGCGAAGATCAACTATATCTAAAAGCTCTCTAGCCTTCTCTTTCGCACTCTTCTTGTCAACTCCGGCTATCTCGAGCGGATAGCATATGTTGTCTATCACATTCCTCTGCGAAAGCAGGTTGAACTGCTGGAAGATCATGCCGATGCTTCTTCTTGCCTCACGCAGTTCCTTCTCGCTCGCTTTGGTAAGGTTCAGATCCCCGAACCACACCTCTCCTTCGCTCGGGCGTTCAAGAAGATTGAGACACCTGACGAGAGTTGATTTCCCCGCACCTGAAAACCCTATGATGCCGAAGATCTCTCCGTCCTTCACCTCGAGATTGACATGGTCGGCCGCAGTGATGCTGCCTTCTTTTGTTTCAAATACTTTTGTAACGTTTTCAAGCCTTATCATCTGATAGCTCCTGTCTAAAAAATCATACAGATATAAGATATCATGTATGGGCATTTATGGCAAACAACGAAACAGGATGCCATATGACATCCTGTTTCAGCATTTACAAGTATTCTGCAGTGAATTTATCAGAATACCGGAACTACAGCGCCCTTATATGACGAATTGATGAAATCCCTGATGTTGTCCTGAAGAATTGCATCAACGAGTGCTTTCGTCTTCTCCGTATTCTCGTTTCCTTCCTTTACGCAGATGATGTTCGCGTAAGTATCCGCAGCGAGCGAATCTGAAGCCTCAACTGCGATAGGATCTGCAAGGCCTGCCTCAATAGCATAGTTACCGTTAACGACTGCAAGATCAACGTCCTGAATAGCCTTAGGAACCTGAGCCGCCTCAAGCTCCTCGATGTTGAGTCCGAGAGGGTTATGATCGATATCAAGCACCGTTGCCGAGATGCCTGCTCCATCTTTGAGCTTGATGAGACCGTTCGCCTCAAGAAGAAGGAGCGCTCTTGCTTCATTCGTCGTATCATTGGGAACTGCAACCGTAGCGCCTTCTGTCATTTCATCTATGCTGGCCGTTTTGCCTGCATAAATTCCCATAGGCTCAAAGTGGATCGGAGCAACGCTTACGATGTGCGTGCCGTTCTCCTTGTTGAAATCATCCAGATAAGGCATATGCTGGAAGAAGTTAGCATCAAGCTCACCGTCCTCAAGCGCGGTATTAGGAAGAACATAATCATTGTAGATAACGATATCAAGCGTATATCCGCTTGAAGCAAGGTTCTCCTTAACCTTCTCAAGTATCTCGGAATGCGGGGTTACCGTAGCACCGATCTTGATGACCTTATCTCCTGCAGACTTCGTTGCGCAGCCAGAAAGCAGCGCTGAAAGCGCAAGCACGATGACTGCTGATAAAACCAGAATTCTTTTCTTCATAATCTCTACCTCCTGCTATTGTTCAATCTATCTGATCGCAGGCACCTACTATAATGCCTCCGCCGATAACACATCCATCCAGGTCATACATCACGGCCGACTGTCCGGGGGCCGCGGCCCTTACCGACTCATCAAACGTGATCACGAGCCTGTCATCTTTCATTTCGGCCGTTGCAGGTGCCGGGGTATGATGATACCTTATCCGGGCACTGCAGCTTATTTTCTCACCTTTCCCGATTCCGGGAATGCTAAGGAAATTCACATCTGAACATACGACCGTTCTGGCAAAGAGCGCTTCCTCATCCGAAAGGACTACTTCATTCTTTTTACTGTCTATCCTGCTGACATACAGAGGATGTCCTGCTGATATTCCGAGGCCTTTGCGCTGACCGACGGTATAGTGTATTATGCCTCTGTGCTTTCCGAGCACTTCGCCAGATTCGTTCACAAAATCACCTTCACCGGGCAGATCTTCCTGACGTTTCTCGATGAAACCTGCATAATCATCATCCGGTACAAAACATATTTCCTGAGAGTCCGGTTTTGCCGCAACGCCTATGCCGTTTTCGGCCGCTATTTGCCTTACCTCTTCTTTTGTGAGTTTTCCGAGCGGCATCAACGTTCTCGACAGCTGCTCCTGCGT
This sequence comes from Lachnospiraceae bacterium, assembly GCA_024691425.1. Classification (GTDB taxonomy): domain Bacteria; phylum Bacillota; class Clostridia; order Lachnospirales; family Lachnospiraceae; genus UBA2868. The sequence continues at coordinate 59,517 of JAILNQ010000056.1, read as the reverse complement.
AAGCTTATAGAGCATGTATGTCTGATCTTTGGCCGCATGATCCGCAGTTCTTACCGTGTATCTGCCGTTATCGAGCTTTACGGCATTCGCATAATGGCCTGTTGCTATATAGTCTGCATCGAGCACCTTCGCATAGTATGCCATCATTTCCCATTTGACATACCTGTTGCATTCAATGCACGGATTCGGAGTCCGGCCTTCAAGATATGCGCAGACAAACGGCTCAATGACTTTATCCTCGAAAACCGATGTACAGTTGAAGCTGTGATACGGAATCCCGATCTGCTTCGCCGCCGCCTCGGCATCCGCAATTTCGCAGCATCTGCTCTCACCTGTCCCATCAGACTGCCACGTCCTCAACGTCACACCGATAACATCATATCCGGATTGTTTAAGAAGCAATGCCGCAACCGCGCTGTCGACGCCGCCCGACATGCCTGCAATAACTCGTTTCATGCCTAGTCCTGCCCGACAAAATATAACACAGTTCAGTCTTTTCGGCAAACAAGGTCCGCAACCGTACGGCTGTCAAGGAATCCGTTTATAAGGTCCGAAAGCTCCTTCCACATCGGAAACGTTCTGCAGTGCTCGGATTTCGCACAGTACTCGCCTTCGATCGCCGCACAGGCTACAGGATCGAGCGTGCCTTCAGTTATCCTAAGCACCTCACCGAGGGTATATTTTTCTGCCGGTCTTGTAAGCCTGTATCCGCCTCCCTTGCCGGAGGCTCCCTCAACGAGCTTGCTCTTTACAAGTATGTGCATTATGCTTTCAAGATATTTAAGACTTATACCCTGATCGCTCGCTATGTCTTTAAGAGGAATTAGCTCCCCCTCGCCGCTTTCAGCAAGCCGAGCCATGACTCTTAAGGCATAACGCCCCTTGGTTGAAATCATCATATGCCTGCCCTCACTTTTGCTCTAAAGCATATACTTATTTACCTACCTTGTCAATAGGTGTTTTTGGTTTTTCGATTTTGGGATGAAAACTCTATGACTTATAACGGTTTACCGCATCGATGACTTTCGTTATCTCATCCTCTTCCATGAACTCCATCATGGGAAGCGTAACGATATGCGCGCACAGCTCTTCCGTTACGGGAAAATCACCGCTCTTATATCCGAACTTCTCCTTCATGCACGGCTGAAGGTACGGCGGCACCTGCCAGGAAATATCAGTTGCAACTCCTTCAGACTTGAGGAATGACATGAATGCGCTCTGATCATCCGCACGGACAATGAACTGATACCATGTATGATCGCAGCCATCGGCTATAAGCGGCAGAGTGATCTTCGGGTTTTTTATTTCGGAAAGATACCGGGAGGCGATGTGACGCCTGTTCGCAAGAAGCTCATCCATATGTGAAAGCCTTACCCTAAGAAGTCCCGCCTGTATCTCATCTAGCCTCATATTGCCGGCTATCTCTATGTTGTGATATCTCCTGTCGCTGCCGTAGTTCCTGAGCACCTTGACCTTTTCTATGATCGCGGGATCCGTCGATACAACGGCGCCCCCGTCGCCGAACGCCCCGAGATTTTTCGTCGGATAAAAACTGAAGAAAGAAGCCTTGCCGAAAAGTCCCGTATTGACACCTTTGTATGGTGCAAAGTGTGACTGTGCGCAGTCCTCGAAGAGAGCAAGATCATGCTTTTTGCATATAGCAGTTACAGCATCCATGCGCGTCGCCTGACCGTAAAGATGCGTGACCAGTACTGCCTTCGTTGCAGGCGTAATCGCATCCTCTATCCTGTCGGCATCAAGCTGATAGTATTCATCCGGCTCAACGAAAACCGGCACTGCCCCGCACTGCATTATTCCGAGCATCGTGGCAATGTATCCGTTTGCCTGCACGATAACTTCGTCGCCCTCTTTTATCCCCGCGGCCTCAAGTCCGAGCGTGATCGCATCGAGCCCGTTATCAACTCCCGCACACGAGCATCCTTTTCCGAGTGCGGTTGCGAACTCTTCTTCAAATGATGATACTTCCTTTCCGAGAACATACCATCCGCTTCTCAATACCTCGAGCGCCTTATCCTCATATTCTTTCTGGTAAAGCCTGAATCCTCTTACAAGTTCATTTACAGGTATCATTTCTTTTCCTTCCGTCCTTTATTACGCTGTATCAGCTATTTCTTCGGTCTGCAGTAAAGCTTTCCGCACTTTACAGGCGTCTCGGTAAATCCGTTCTTAGCTATGTAATCTTTCCAGTAACCGCTCATCTCATCGAGATTCGGGATATGATCATCCTCCGTATCCCCCGCGGCATCATATGAACCGTACACGCTGTCGAGCACTATTATAACATCAGGGACGGCATCAGTGTTAATGCCGTAGTATTTTTCCAGCTGCTCCTCGTCGTAGGCCGTTGCCCTCCATGTCGTCGGATAGCCGCAGTCGAGAGAGGAGGCCGCATATCCCCACGGAAGGATTTTCGAGAAAAGAACGTTTCCGTCGGGATTGCCGCTGATGATCTCAAAATGCTCAGTATCGCTTAAGTATTCATCAATGACCGAGCAGACATCATTATAAAGCTCAAGGTGCTCTTTGGTTGTATAAAGACCTTTTGCAACACCCTCTTGTATGGCACAGCTGAGCCTCCATATCGGCGCATCCCTGTACACGTTCTTGATCCTGAGATAGAAAGTGATGCAGAGACTGTATGCGCATGCAATAACAATCCCCGCCTTCACCGCCGTCTTCAGCGCCGTATTTCCGTCAGATGATGCAAGATTTCCTTCAGCAAAATCATAGAGCACGCAGACACCCGCACCCGAACTTATCGCAAAGCCTATCGCCATTACATACAGAAAATCGCTCGAAGCGAAACAGTATATGAGCGCGACGAGAACAGACGGTACGGCCATGAGCGAAAACAACGCGCTATCCTTCTTCTCGGATATGAAAAACACCGGGATCATGAACATAAAGAACGCAGCCTGTATGTATCCGGTATGCCCGAACGAGCGTATGGCCATCGCTGCAAATATCACAATATCGGCAAGAACGGCGAAATAGCAGAAAGGACGTTTTTTCAGCCATCTTCCGAAAATTGCACATATGGCAATGAGAATGTACGAACAGTATGTCCACAAACCGTATACTTCCATAAGGCTCCTGTGCGGCTTTCTTATGTAATATCCGAATGTGTTGCTATGTTCCCTGTCAACGAGCGCATACGGGAGCGTTTCAAACAGACGGGAAAAATCCGCACGGCTCATCATGTACGCAGCAAAAATAAAAGCTGGAATGAGAATTCCTATGAACGTGAAAAGAAGTGCTTTTCTGATGAACGCACCGTCTATCATGTTCCTTATCTTTTCAGGAACCGATCTGATAAAGGATACGACAAGCACTGCCGCTGCAAGGATCAGCACGATGACGTAACCGATGGCAAATGCGGGCATGCTGAGCACCGAGAGGGCGATGAATACTCCGGAGCACACAAGCACTGCCATGTTTTCTGACCTTCTGCAGTCATATATGAGTATCAGAGCGAGCGCTAGGAAAAGCTCCGACAGCATGTAATATGAGAATGTGGCATTGTTAAGATGCGCATAACACATGACGAAAAGAGCTGCAGCACCTGCAATATATACGGGGCGCTCCTTTTTCAGCACTATGAAATATACCGCCGAGACGGAAGCTGAGAAAACGAGATAGAGAATACGGAAGTAAAGAATGATCCCGGCATTTCCGCCCGTGATCAGAACATACAGCGCATAAAAAGGAAGCATGATAAGCGATGAAAGCTGAGTTCTGTACCATTCATCGACAAGGGGAACATCTCCTCTGAAGAACCTGTCCGCAGTCGAAACGTAAAAGCTCTCGTCCGTCCAGCAGAAGCCTAAGAACGAGCGCCAAAGGAGCAATAAGAAGCATATGAGAAAACAAATATATACATAGTTCTTTTTCAGAAACTTAATCATATCTTTCAGACTGCGATGACTATGACACCGAGTATTACAAGCGCCATGCCTATGATTTTCTGCCTTGAAACTTTTTCCTTCAGTATCACTCTTCCGAGTACGGTCACGAACACGTATCCGCTTGCTTCGAGCATCGCGCCTATGGAAAGAGGTATAACTTTATAGCAGTACACCGTGATAAGGGATGCAAGGAAGAATATTCCGTAAGCGCATATTACCCTGATGTTGAGATACTCATATATCCAGGAGCTGTACTGTCTTTTTGCCGCTGTCTTAAGCAGGATCTGCGAAAGCGCGGAAATGAAAGACGAAAACAGGAAAATGAATATATAGGTCGTTATCATTCCTTCTTACCCGCCTCTTTAACGCAGTCAACAATGTACACCGGCCTGTTTCTCGTTGCATCGAGCGTTCTCCACAGATACTCTCCGAGCACGCCGAGCATGAGAAGAATGATGCCTGTTGAGAAAAGCACGAGGCACATCAGAGTCGACCAGCCCCTTACAGGCGTTCCTGTTACGAAGAACTCTATAAGGACTTCTATTATCCAGATGAATGCAAGAATCGCCATCACGACTCCGAATCCCGACATGAACTTGATCGGGAAATATGAAAAGCTCATCATAGAATCGAGCACGAGCTTGAATTTCTTAGAGAAAGTCCAGCGGGATTCTCCTACTTCCCTGTCCTTTCTGTGGAAATAGACGTTGTCAGACTTAAAGCCCATCCACAGAACCTGAAGCGAAAGCGATGAATTTTTCTCGTCGAGGCGAAGGAGCACTTCTATCGCCTGACGGTCGAGCAGATAGCAGTCGAACCCGCCCTTCGGCATTTTCTTGTCTATCGTCTTGCGCACTATTGAATAATAGAGGTTCGCAAAGAACTTCTTGACTGCAGGCTCATCCCTCTCCTCTCGTACCGCGAGAACAACCTTGTTGCCATCTTTCCATTTGTCGTAAAGCCGTACTATGAGCTCCGAATCTTCCTGAAGGTCCGCCTGCTTCGTGACCGCGCAGTCGCCCGAGCAGTTAGCAAAACCCGCAAGGAGCGCGGCATGCTCACCGAAATTGCGTGACAGCCGGACGAGCTTTACGTTCTCATCCATGTCCCTGATATCGTTCATGACTTTCCACGAATCGTCACCGGAGCCGTCATCAACCATGACTATTTCGTAATCCCCGAGATCCGGCAGAATCTTCGCCTTCATGTCCTCATAAAGAAGCATGAGTGTGTCTGCATTGTAGTATACGGGAATGATTATTGATATCCTGCTCATATTTCATCCTTTCAGATAAGCTTTTACTGCCTCGTATTCTTCCTTCGGAAGGAACGGGAACATATCATCGTTTGCCGCAGATGTTATCGTGCCGTCCTCGTGGACTTTCGATGACAGCTTCGGCTCGAAGTTCTGACCTTCGTCGACCGCAGCCTCTATCATTACCGGTCCAGGGCATTCTAACGCTTCTTTTATCTTCTTTTCAATATTTTCCTCGCTGTCCACGAGAAGATACGGAATATCAAAAGCATGAGCTACTTTCGAGAAATCCGGGAATGAAACACCGTTACCGTCACACACACCGATCAGCGGCCGTCCGGCGAACAGATTGCTCTGTGTCTGTCTTATCGAATGGTAACCGTTGTTGCTGAGAATGATTATCTTTAAGTTCAGTCTGTTGTATTTTACGGTCTGAAGCTCCTGAAGGTTCATCATGAAGCTTCCGTCACCGTCAAGACAGATAACGCGCCTGCCGTTTTCAAACGTCCTTCTTGCAACTGCCGCACCGAGCGCCGCAGGGAAGCCGTAGCCCATAGCCGCGCAGCCTGAATTGGTGAAAATTCTCTGTCCCTTTTTTATGACAGCCGTCTGGAAGCCCATAACGCATGCCCCGCCGTTTCCGGTAACGGTAACATCGCCTTCCTCGAGACAGCCGAACATCGCTTCAAGAAATACATAGGGATTGAGTTTTTCCGTATGCCTGTAGCTTTCAATGACGGCCGGATATCTTCCGTTGACATCACGTGCACGCCGAAGCCATGCAGAGTGTACATCGCCGACTTCATATCCGTTCTCTTTTGCATATCTTGCTATGTCGGACATGACAGAACGTACGTCGGCATGTACCGGCATGTCGATTTTTACTGTAGGCTTCTTAAGCTCGTTCTCATCTATATCGACTGCTATCTTGAATGCGTCCTTTGCAAACTCATGCTTGTTGTAGCTGATGATCCTGATGTTCATCCTGCAGCCGAGCACGAGAAGAAGGTCGGCACTCTGAGCTATGAAGTTGCCGCCGCGAAGCCCTACCGTTCCGGGCTTTCCGCAGAACAGCGGATGATCCGTAGGCATGACATCATGAGCGTTCCATGCCGTTAGCACAGGAATACCGAGCGCTTCAGCACAGTTTATGAATTCCTCCCGCGCCCCTGCAACGTTTATTCCCGTTCCCGCAAGGATCACTGGACGCCTGGACTCTTTCAGCTTTTCGAAAATCCGCTCTGTGACATTTCTGTCGTATACGGGATTTTCGGTATCATCCTCTTCATATCCGGGAAGCTCATCTGTTTCAACGATCGCTGCCTGGATGTCAAGTGGGATATCGAGCCATACAGGGCCTTTGCGGCCGTTATTGCACAGGAACCATGCCTTTTCGAGATGATACCTTATCGTGTTCTTATCGGTGATCATGACGGCATATTTCGTCATGTTCTTAACCGAGTCGATTATCTGGAATTCCTGGTCACCGAGCTGACGCAGGGGAACCAGAGTCGACCATGTGGTCGTTTCGCATTTCACCTGTCCGGAGATCACGAACATCGGTATGGAATCCTGCCATGCTCCTACCACGCCGGTGATCGCATTAGTTCCTCCGGGGCCGCTCGTTACGCAGACCGGTGCGATTTTCCCGGTGAGCCTTGCATAGCCCTCGGCCGCGATGGCGCATGCCTGTTCATGATGATCATAAGTACAGACAAGCTCGCTCTTATGCCCTAACGCATCATTAAGGTGCATCGCGCCGCCGCCCGTTATCATGAAGACATCTTTAACGCCCATCTTCACGAAAAAATCCGCAATGTATTCAGAAACCTTTATCTTCATAGCACATACCTTAGTATATCTTCAGGGGAAGATGCTGCCCCTATCGGTTCGAAATCATCAAGCGATGTACTGTCCGGAAAGCCGAATCCGTATGTTACTCCGAGAAACGGCATCCCGATCTCGGCCGCACCTATTGCATCATTATCGCTGTCCCCGACCATAAGCGCGCGCGACTTGTCAGTAACTCCGACAGAATGCATAGCGTTCACGATTATATCCTTTTTGGTCAGCTTTCCTTCGGCATCAGAGCCGCATATGCTGTCGCATATCTTGTCAAATCCGAAATGCGTAAGGAGCCGCATCGTATAATCCTGCCTTTTGTATGTAGCGACCGCGGTCTTTATCCCGGCCTTAGAGAGCGCCTTTATCGTATCAACTATCCCTTCATACGGCACGGCCCGCAGAAGATCCTTATCCTTATATGTGTCGCGGAAGATCGCGGCCGCACCGGCTGCTTCTTCAGGTGTCATATTATATATGCGTGCAAATGACTTCTGTATCGGCGGTCCGATGAAGGTCTTCAGAACATCCTGGCCGAGCGGTTCGAGACACAGCGTCTCTATCGCATGCGCTACAGATGCACACACGCCTTCTGACGTATCAAGAAGCGTTCCGTCAAGGTCAAAGATCACTGCATCATAGTTTCTCATATAAGCTCTCCGTAACGAAAACCGGTTCAACGGCAAGCTCAAGCTTGCGTATTCCTCTTACCGTATCCTCGTTTATGTTTTCGGCTTCCTTGCTGCTGTACGAATACTCCATGTTCGGATTGACGTAATTCGAAACACTTGTTTCCCTGTATCCGTCAAACCCGGCAAGTCCTATAGCCGATACCCCTGCCTTCTTAAGAACGCGAAGAAGCATGATGAGCGGATTATCCGGCATCAGAGCCTCTTCATCAAGAAGCGCGCCGTAATTCAGCGTATAGTCGAATTCCCCGTGCGTCCTCGTGATGTTCGAGGTTGCGATGAGTTTTGATTTTTCCTTCTGCTCAATGAGCGCCGAGCTCAGCTGAACATAGCGCTTCGCATTGCTCATGAAGACATAGTCGACTTCATACTCCTCGGGAATGAAATTGATCGATATAGTTATGCGTTTCTTTGAAAGGTATGCAAGTACCTTTTCCCTCTCGGCATAGATGTTTTTTCCCGGGCCCATTATGAGCACATCCGCGCCGGAAAGAGCCTCAATCAGATCTGAGACGGAATCGGAATCCGCACAGTGCTGTTTCTGATAGAGGAAATACAGATCCTTTATGTAATCTCTGTCGTAAAGAAGCTTCTTCTCGCCTTCAAGCGAATCAAGTATCTCATTTATCGACTTGACCGAAAGCTTGCCCGTATCCATGAGATAGTTCACGTAGTTCGGATGGCAGTCATGCGATGCGGCAAGGAAGAACTTGAATGAGTATCCCCACCCTATCCTTCTGTAAAGATCAAGGATCGTCACCTCTATAGCTTCCAATATCTGGCTGTTGTGATATTTCCCGCCGTGATTGGAGTTCATGTGCATCACGAGCAGTTCTATCGGCGTATTGCCCGCGCTCTTGCCCATTCCGTAAAGCGTGCCGTCGACAATGAGCATACGGTCGTGGGGCGGATCATCGATAAGCTCGATGCAGTTAGCATATGCCAGCTGAAAGTTGTTATGCGCATGATAGCCGATTCCTATCGAAGGCTTAAGATCCGCGCATGCTATGTCAAAGTAGTGCCTGAGCTGTCCTTTGTGGAGCAGTCCGTATGTATCGACCAGCGAGAACGCATACGGTTCAAGACCGTTGACGAGGCCTAACAGCTCATCGAACTCATCATCATCATAGCTAGTTATCGACACGGCCTGAACAAAGACGTTGTAACCCTTTTCCTTCACCATCCTGCAGAAATCGATTGCTTCATGCATCCTATGCTTCTTGAAGATGACTCTTATGCCGTCAAGGAAGCTTTCGCTGCAGGGCGCTAAGTTATCAGCCGAGCATGTTCCATAGTCGATCATCCCGACGACCATAGAATCTCCCTTATCAAGCTTGCCGTATATCTTTTCTGCGCTCGCCGTATCAGGGAAGATCGTTCTGTTCTCATCGAACTCGCGTCTGTCATCAAGGAATCCCGTCTCGATGATATCAACCTTCGCGCTGACAAGACGCTCGAATATATTGACGATATTGCTTTTTCCGAACTCCCAGTCGTTAAGGTAGCCCCCGTCCCTGAGAGTGCAGTCGAGCAGTTTTATCTCACTCTTCATTTCCAGCCTCTTTTGCCTTTTCTTCCTCTGCCGCATCGGCGGTAACTATAGCAACTATCCCGCCGATTATTATGGCGGCTCCTATTATCTTCCGTACGGTGACCGCCTCATCAAAAAGAAAGTATCCCCAGATTATTCCCCAGATGACCGTCACGCCCCTGTTCGCGTATGCGCTTATGAGCGGCATATGCTTTATTATCTGCTGCCACGCGCATGCATAAAGAAAAAGTCCGAAAAGAACTATCCCATAGAACAGAATGAACCGGAATGACAGAAACTCCTCACCGGCGGCATACTTCGATGCCACTCCCGTAAGCGAATAAATGGCCAGAAAAAGATGCAGTATCAGCATGTACTTGATGTTATTCTTCATAACTCTTCCTCCTGCTGACCTTCCTTTCAAGAATGAGAAAATCAACAGATGCGCCCTCGGCGCACTTTCCGTCCTTTTCCATACGGTCCCCTATCATAAGAACCTCTGCGGGGTCTGCGCTGTAATCTTCCATTATCACCTTAAGTCCCTTAGGCGACGGCTTCAGTTCATCAATGCGCTCATCATCCGGTGAGTACTGTCTGTCAGCTGTAACTCCTAATGCTTCAAGCTTATCCTCCGAAGGATAATCGGAAAGGGTAACGACTTTCTTTCCGTCGGCTCTCAGCTTATTCATCCATGTGATAAGCTTTGTATCCTTTGTTCTTGATATGACCAGAAGCGGTTCATCATATATCCATTTTCTGACCGTGCTCTTAACCTTGTCGGCAGGCATGTTCATATCTTCTGCAGTCTTTTTGATGATATCATCTTCCGATGAATTTTCTGTCCATCCGTCCTTTACTTTCCTGAAATGCGAAAGAGCGAAAAGCTCCTTTGCCGAAAAGGGATGAAGAAGATAATGCATCATCAGCCGTATAGCCATGATCGTCCGTAGCTTCGGCTGATCGTAAAGCGTCCCGTCAACATCAAAAACATATATGCTATAGCCGCTTAAAGCTCTTCTCATCATCACACTCCGAACAGTGTCGGGTTTACCCAGTATGAAGGCATCGGTATATCAATGAACGTCAGTGCGAGCAGAATGACCGTAAGGACTGCGATGTATATGAGGAGCGATTTTTCCTTATAGAGCTTCTCCGGCTTCTGTACGGCCGAATCAGGCTTGAACGCTATGTAGAGATAGAAGCAGAAAAGCCCGAAGACGAACGGCATCGCGATGATGTATTCCATCCTGTATTTTATCATGAACACGCCGATGAAAAACGTTGCGCACATAGCATAAAAGAATGATGATACGAGAAGACTCGTTTCCGAATAATGCGCGAAGCTCTTTCTGTACAGACCGGCTACCGAAGGGTCTCCTATCATCCTGTATTCAGCAAACCGTTTCGTAGCCATTAAGAATGCGCCTGCAAACCAGTATCCGATAAGTATGCTTATAGGAGGCTGAAACTCCTGCGTTATTATGAACCATCCGAGCAGCAGCCGTATCATATTGTTTATCGATTCTGAAAGAACATCAAGATAAGGTATGTCCTTCGTCCTGATCGGCTTCACGTTATAAAGAACACCCATAATAAGGAGCCATATCTCCATGTACATGAAAGGCATACAGACAAAATATGACAGGATAAGCCCTGCTGCGATCAGCACCGCATATTCCGTAAGAACGAGTGATAGCTTCATGTTCTCGGATACAACCGGTCTGTTCTTCTTGGTCGGATGATACTTGTCGAACTCGGCATCAAGCCATTCGTTTATGACATAATTCGCTGAGGCTATGAAGCATGTTGCCATAAAACCGATAATGAACTTAACGATCATGCCGCCCGAGAACGTAAAATCAGTCAGCAGAATCGCTATCGCGATTCCGGGCATGATAAATACGTTTTTAACCCAGTGATCCGGACGGGCTATCTTGATATAGTTTTTCATAGAACCTCTCCCTTTTTAAATCCCCTTACTTATTGTCATACTCCGAAAAAAGGCGCGTAAAATATGCCGAATTGTCCGTAATGTCTCCGCCGAACACGGAAGAGCCCATTACTATGACGTTCGCTCCCGCATCAAGAACGGTTCTGACATTTTCACGTGTAATGCCTCCATCGACCTGAATGTCGGCATCAAGTCCCTTTTCATTCAGCATACCCCGGAGCGTCCTGATCTTGTCAGTGCACATTTCCATGTATTTCTGTCCGCCGAATCCCGGCTCCACGGTCATGATGAGGAACATATCCGCAAGATGGAGATACGGTTCAAGCGCACCGACTCCTGTATGCGGCTTTACTGCAATCCCTGCACGCTTCCCTCTTTTGTGTATCTTCTCCAGCGTTTCAACAAGAGGAACGCATGCTTCCTGATGGACCGTAATGATATCGGCACCTGCATCGATGAATCTGTCAACATATCTTTCAGGAGCCTCGATCATAAGATGGACATCGAGCACTTTCTCGGTTGCTTTTCTTAAAGACGAAAGCACCGGCAGCCCGAAGGAAATGTTCGGAACGAACATCCCGTCCATAACGTCAAAGTGAAAGTATTCATTGCCTCCGGCCTCAGCCTTCTTCATCTGCTCCCCGAGGATCGTAAAGTCCGCGGCAAGTATTGAAGGTGATAAGATGATCATTTCAGTGCCTCCTCATCCTGTTCAGCTCATCGTAAATGTACACATAGTTATCGTATCTTCTTTTTGAAATGCTGCCGGCTGCTACCGCCTCTTTGATGGCGCATCCCGGTTCATGCGTATGTGAGCATGGCATAAAACGACACGCCGCAGCGTCTCGAAACTCCTCGTAATAGTCCGTCAGATCTTCCGGTTTTATATCGAAAAGATCAAAGGAACCGAATCCCGGCGTGTCAATTATGTATGTATTTTCCATTATCGGAATGATCTCGGAATGCCTTGTAGTATGCTTTCCTCTTGCAAGCTTTTCGGATATCTCGCCGGTAGCCGCCGAATCATTCCCTGTAAGGCAGTTTATAAGCGATGATTTTCCGACTCCGGAAGGTCCCGAAACAACCGTCGTTCTGCCGGTAAGTGCTTGCGATAGTTCTGTAATTCCCTCTTTTTCTTTAGCGCTCGTAACGAACAGGCGGCATCCGCAGTTCCTGTAATCATCTGCCACGGACTCGGCCAGATTGTCGTCCGCAAGGTCTTCCTTGTTGAAACACAGCAGCACCTCGATATCCTGAGTCAGGTACTGGAGTATCATTTTATCGCATGTGACGAAATTAGGTTCAGGCCTTACGAGCGAGAAGATGATGAGTGTCTGGTCTACATTCGCGACATTAGGCCGGATCAGGGTGTTCTTTCGCTCATGTATCCCGGAGATATTCGCAACCATCTCCTCATCGGGAACTATATCGATATCAACTATATCGCCTACAAGCGGCCTTCTGCCGTCAAGTCTCAACAGGCCCTTTGCATGGCAGGTGTATATTCCTCTGTCGGTATGAACATAATAGAATCCTCCGACACCTTTTATGATACGTCCATGCATTATTCAGCTTCTTCCGTGAACGTTACCGCAACAGGATTAGTGGTCTCCCACGTGCCTTCCGCGGACAGATACGTTATCGTAACAATTCCTGCTGAAATATCGCTTATCCCGCTCTTTGAAACAGTATACGGGAATGTCGTCGTTGAAAATCTTCCGAGTTCTTCGCCGGCCGGGCTCATAAGCACGATCACTGCCTCGGACCCTTCCATGAAGTTAGCGGGTGAGCCGACATCAACAGAGCAGGAATATGTTTTTATCTTCTTCCCGAGGCTGACCTTGAGGTCAACGGCCGTTCCCTTGTCGACCATTCCGCCGGCCGCGGGTGCCTGAGAAATGACTTTTCCTTTATCGACTGTATCTGAATCCTCTTCTGCGACAGTCCCTATCGAAAGTCCTTCCTCGTCTATGAGAACCTTTGCCTCTTCTTCGGTCTTTCCGACAAGATCAGGCATCGTTATCTGCTCGATGTTCTTTCCGGAACTGATGACAACGGTAACCTGGCTTCCCTTCGCCGCAGTCGTGGCTCCGAGAGGATTCTGGGATATTACCATACCCTTTTCAACGCTGTCGCTCTCCTGAAGCTGTTTCTGCATCGCAAAGCCCTCATTATCGAGCATCACCTTTGCCTCTGCTTCTGTATAGCCTACGACATCCGGAACCGTAACTCCAACAACTTTACCGGACGAAACAACAAGATTGAGGACCGTGCCGCTTTCAACCTCGGTATTTCCTGCTATATCCTGAGATACTATGTAATCCTTGTCATATTCGGTAGACTCGCTGTAAGTGGCCTTCGCCGTGAGCCCTGCCTTTGTTAGAGCATCACTTGCCTCTGCCACGCTCATTCCGACGACATTCGGTACTATCGTTGTTCCTGCCGAGGTCTCGATCTTAAGCTCTTCTTCATCATCGCCTGATGAGCCGGAGAACATACCGAACACTTTACCTATAACTACAATAGCGATTATCGTTATTATGATCGCGGCAACAACGAGCAGTATCGTGACGGCCTTTTCCATCTTAGGATCAACATCATCATCGAGACCGTCATCATCATAATAATCGTCTTCCCTGACTCTGTAAGAATTCTGTTTCTTTGCGGGAGGATCGCCCTTTCTGCTCTTTTGTTTTACATCCCTTGCGTCCCTCGGATCTCTTGATTCTCTCTTCTTCGAAGGCTCTCTTGCGGGCGCGCTGCGCTCAGCCTTCGGCTGCTTCTTGTTACTGATCCCGAACACATCCTCAAAGTCATCATCGTCATCTAATCCAGGTTCCATATCGTTCTCATACTGTGCCGGCTTTCTCGGCGGTGCGATGTTCTCCTCTGCGATGGCTGGGATCGGAGCGGATGTCTGCTTCCTGATCTGCATCTTCTCGGATTCGGATATGTTCTTAGTGCCGCCTTCTGAAGCGGGTTCATTGAACACGACGAACTCCTCATCAGGGTTCGTCAGTGAATGCTTCAGATCGCGGATAAGCTGTCCGACATTCGCGTACCTTCTGTCGGGATTTTTCTGACAGCACTTTGCAATTATCTGCTCAACGCTTATCGGAACGTCGGGTACATACACTCTCGGAGAAGGCATCTCCTCCTGTATATGTTTGATCGCGACGGCTACAGTTGTCTCACCGTCAAACGGCACATGCCCTGTTATCATTTCAAACAGTGTGATACCTATCGAATAAATGTCGCTCTTGGCATCGGAATATCCACCTCTGGCCTGCTCCGGAGACGTATAATGCACAGATCCCATCGCATGCGAAGTAACGGTATTGCTTGTTGCTGCTTTAGCGATACCGAAATCAGCGACTTTGACTTTTCCTTCCTTGGAAATGATGATGTTCTGCGGTTTGATGTCGCGGTGGATGATACCGTTGTTGTGCGCAGCCTCAATACCCATCGAAACCTGGATCGCAATGCTGACGGCTTCCTTCGCGGTAAGCCTGATCTTCTTTTCGATGTAGTGCTTTAAGGTTATGCCTTCGACAAGCTCCATTACAAAATAATACATCCTGCGCTCTTCGCCGACGTCATAGACATTGACGATGTTCGGATGCATGAGACCTGCCGCGGCCTGCGCTTCCGCTTTGAACTTTGATACGAAACCCGAGTCTGAAGAAAACTCCGGCTTTAATACTTTGATCGCAACGAATCTGTTGAGTTTATGGCACTTCGCTTTATAGACATCGGCCATTCCGCCGCTGCCTATCAATTCGAGTATTTCGTATCTATCCCCTAAAAATGTTCCGAACTCAAGCATTTATCTCTCCTCCACGGCCTCAATGATAACAACCCCTATATTATCCTTCCCGCCGTTGTGGTTGGCCATCTTGATAAGGTTTTCCGCAATATCCGCAACATCCATGCCTGTACGGACGATGCGGAGTATCTCGTCATCGTCAACCATATTCGTAAGCCCGTCAGTACACATCAGTATGATGTCGCCGACACTGAGCTCAACCTCAAAGAAATCGATTTCAACCTTAGGTGCGGCTCCTATAGCCCTTGTGATGATATTCTTGTCAGGATGGGCTTTCGCCTGGCTTTCATCAAGCGAGCCTTTGCGCACAAGTTCAGCCACGAGGGAATGATCCTTCGTGATCTGCGTGATCGACTTATCGATAAGATACAGACGGCTGTCGCCGACATTCGCGACATAGAGCGTATCATCCGAAATGGTAGCTGCAACAACAGTAGTACCCATTCCGGCAAAATCAGCTTCGCTGCCTGCCTTCTCATATATTTCCATGTTCGCAACTGTAATGGCCTCGCGGAGTATCTTTACCGGCGACTTGTCCTCGCACACCTCGACCTCGCGCTCTATTGCCTTTACCGTATATGCAGAAGCATAATCACCGGCCTTATGTCCTCCCATCCCGTCGGCGACGATGAAAAGATTATTCAGATTTCCGAGAGGATGTTCGCATGAATAGACAGTATCCTGATTGAGTTTCCTCTTTCTTCCGATATCTGTCATTGAATAGGTTTTAAACATTGTGGTCTCCTGAACCGTCATCACTTATGAAGCTGCGCCGCAGCTGCCCGCAGGCACCGCTTATATCGCGCCCCATTTCCCTTCTTATAGTAACATTTATCCTGTTTTTTTCAAGTTTATTTTTGAGCGCAAAGGCGGTTTTTCCGCTTGTGGCGCGGTATTTTCTCTCCTCTATCGGATTAACCGGAATAAGGTTTACATGGGCACCGAGTCCGCCTGCTATCCGGATCAGTCCGCGAGCGTCCTCATCGCCGTCATTAAAGCCGTCTATAAGGCTGTATTCAAGCGTTATTCTCCGTCCCGTGACATCCCGGTAGTATCTGCATGCCGAAAGCACCTCATCGAGCGGATATTTCGCGGCTATAGGCATGATCTGCCTTCTTTTCCCGTCAGTTACCGCATGGAGCGAAAGCGCGAGCGTAAGCGTATATTTCCTGTCGGCAAGCTCCCGGATCTTCGGCACGATTCCGCATGTGCTGGCCGTGATGTTCCGTCCGCTTATGTCTGCTCCCCTGCTGTCCGTGATGATATCAAGAAAATCCGTGAAATTATCGTAATTATCGAGCGGCTCGCCGCTGCCCATGACGACTATGTGACTTACTCTCTCCCCGATATCCTTTTCAACCGAATAAACCTGTGCGGCCATCTCTCCCGGCAGAAGCCCTCTTACAAGCCCGTCGATCGTTGACGCACAGAACCTGCATCCCATTCGGCATCCGACCTGGGAACTGATGCAGACACTGTTTCCGTAATCGTATTTAAGAAGCACCGTCTCGATTATGTTGCCGTCGCTGAGCTTGTGCAGATATTTGCGCGTTCCGTCCGCCTTGGATACGAGCACTTTTACTGGCGTGACCTCATGTATCATCCACTGATCGGCTATCTTACGGCGCAGATCCTTTGAAATGTCCGTCATGGATTCTATGTCCGGCACTTTCTTTGCGTGAAGCCATCCGAATATCTGGCCGGCCCTGTACGGCTTTTCACCGATCGAGGTTATCCATCCGGCAAGCTCATCATATGTGCATGATCTGATGTCAGGTTTCATGTTCTTTTCACCAGCTTTCCGATGAAAAATCCGTCCGTTGCGCCGCCATCGCCATAAAGCTGAATATACCCGCTTCTGGCAGAATCATCTTTAAGCTTTAGGGGCAGCTCATCATAAAAATCAACAGGACATAGGCCGCACTCCTCGGTAAGAAACCGCATGTTCTCCTGATTTTCGGTCAAAGACACCGTGCATGTCGAGAACATCAGAATCCCTCCGGGTTTAACATACCGCGAGGCATTTTCAAGTATCTTTCTCTGAAGCACGACAAGATCATCGATCGAGCTTTGTGTCAGATTGTACTTTATATCGTTCTTCCTGCCCATGACTCCGAGCCCGGAGCATGGAACATCCGCGATCACAACGTCCGCATACTCAGCAAAGCTATCAGAAAATACCGATGAATCGCATATTCTTGTCTCTATGTTCGAAAATCCGCACCTGTCGGCATTCTCCCGGATCCTGTCGATCTTCTTTTGCGAAACATCGCATGCAATGACTTTTCCGCTTGCGGCAAGATCCGCCGCATGAACCGTCTTTCCGCCAGGGGATGCGCACACATCGAGCACCGTGTGATCTTTCTTTATTCCGGCAAGGGCGCATACGAGCATGGAGCTTATATCCTGCACGCAGATCCTTCCTTCCTTAACGGCCGGAATATCAGCGATATTATCATACTCAGTCAGCACTATGGCATTTTCCATTACTTCGGACGGCCGTCCGTGGCATAGCCCGAGCGCTTCTTCTGCCGTACCCTTTGATATGTTCACTCTTGCCGCAACAGGTCTTACGCTTACCGACAGTTCAAGAACGGTTAAAGCATTTTCTCGCCCCTGCTCATTTATGAGCTTATCTACTATCCACTCGGGACATGAGTACTTAACCGAAAGGTATTTTACCGGATCGTTTTCTGACGGCCAGACGATATTATCTCTTTCGGCAGAAATCTTGCGGAGCACCGCATTTATGTATCCTGACAGGGCCCGCACTTTCGTCTTCTTCGCGATCTTCACGGTCTCGCTGACTGCGGCGTGATCCGCTACAGCGTCCATGTAGATCAGCTGATACGTGCCAAGACGAAGAAGAGTCCTGACCATTTTCTTCATTTTCGCGGCCGGAACCTTGCTGTACTGATCAAGAATATAATCTATCGATATCCTTCTCTCGATCGTTCCCTCGATAAGCCTTTTCAGGAACGCTCTGTCAACTCCATCAAGATATGAATATTTGTCGAGGACGTCCGAAGCGAGCGAATTCGCCGCACGGCCGTCCTCAACCATAAGAAGTGCATTATACGCGATAGTGCGAACATCAGTCACGTCTGCCTCTTCCTCCACGTGCTATGAGTATCAGGCGAAGAAGCGACAGTATCGATGCCGCCGCTGATGCGACATATGTCATAGCCGCACTCTTCAGCACCTTCCTTGCGCCTGTCATTTCATCTTCAGAAAGAATTCCCATCTCAGATACTGTCTCCAGCGCTCTTCTTGATGCATCGAATTCCACGGGCAGCGTTACTATCTGGAAAAGCACACCGAATGCGAACAGCACCACGCCGATGAATACGAGCGGACGGAAGAAGGAAATGAAAAGCCCGAGAAGGACGATCCACAGACCGTACTTCGATCCGAAATTCGCTGCCGGAAGTATCGAGCTTCTGATCTTCAGCGGAAAATATGATTCATTATGCTGCATCGCATGACCGCATTCATGCGCCGCAACACTTATCGCCGCCACGCTCGGAACGTCATACACAGATTCCGACAGGTTGACTATTTTAGTGCTTGGATTGAAATTGTCTGTAAGACTGCCGGCAACTCTCTCGACCCTTACATCATATATGCCTTCCTTCTTGAGAATGGCCTCTGCAACTTCTCTTCCTGTAACTCCCGATGAAGCAAGCACCTTAGAATATTTATTGAACGTTGATTTTACCATGCCGGAAGTGATAAGGCACAGAACCGCTCCGATAATAACGAGCAGATAGCTCATGCCATAGATTCCGCCTCCGTATGCCGTGTTCATAAGTGAATTCATTCCCATACGCTCCACCTTCCTTTTTTCTTGAACATCCTTCTACTGTGCCGTATTTCCCAGCATTGTTCCGGTCTTTATGCTGCTGCCGAGGAGAAAATCATGCACTGTCATTTCTCTTTTTCCTTCAAGCTGCACAACAGTCACAGCAAGCGCATTTTCCGCACAGGCCACCGCGATCTCATCCTTTGACACCGATATGACCTCGCCCGGTTTTCCACCTCCAGGTACAACGCGGCATTTTTTGATCTTCAGCATCTTCTTTCCAAGATACGTGTATGTCCCCGGCCAGGGAGAAAAAGCCCGCACGAGTCTTTCGATCTCATCAGCCGTTTTCGTAAAGTCTATAAGCCCCATTTCCTTCTTCAGCATTCCGGCATATGTGGCTTTTGATTCATCCTGCGGTGTAAATGACGCTTCTGCGCTTTCAATGTCTCTTAGTGTCCTGACTATGAGCTGCGCTCCGGCTTCCTTGAGTTTATCAAACAGTGATTCACCGGTTTCATCAGGATCGATCGCAACCTCTACGGTCGAGATGATATCACCTGTATCCACTCCCTCGTTCATCTGCTGCACGGTCACACCGGTGACTTTTCTGCCGTCCATTATCGCCCTCTGTATAGGCGCAGCCCCTCTGTATTCAGGAAGGAGCGAAGCGTGCACGTTGACGCATCCCTTCTTCGGGATCGAAAGCACTTCCGGAGGAAGAATCTGTCCGAAGGCTGCGACCACATATATGTCAGCATCTATTTCACGGAGCTTTTTGATCTCTTCGCTCTGTCTGATCTTCACGGGCTGGAGCACCCTGATCCCATGAGATGACGCATATTCCTTTACAGGACTTGCCACTAACGTGCCGCTCCTTCCTTTCGGACGGTCAGGCTGCGTGACTGCTGCAACTACTTCATGCTCTTTACTATCACAGATGGCCGCAAGAATATGCTCGGCAAAATCCGGTGTTCCCATAAAAAGAATCTTCATGACTTATCTTCCCCAGACTCTGCCTGTTCAGCCTCTTCCTGCTCCTTTAACAGTTCCGCAAATTCCTCATTCGTAAGGAGCGGTCCGCTGACTTTCTCGACGTACATATGTCCGTCAAGATGCTCTATCTCATGGAGCATCGCTCTCGCAAGAAGCGCATCCCCTTCGGCGATGTACTCGTTCATGTCCATATCGTATGCCTTGATCTTTACATGGTCAGGTCTTGTTACCCTTCCGACTTTTCCGGGCACGCTGAGGCAGCCCTCGTAATCGGTCTGCTCCCCGCTGACTTCGATCACTTCAGGATTTATGAGTATGAGCGGCTCGTCCTGATAATCCTCTCCTGCATCGATCACCGCAATTCTCTTAAGTATTCCGACCTGCGGCGCGGCAAGCCCGACGCCTTCAGCTTCATACATCGTATCGAGCAGGTCCCCGATGAGATCCTTTGTTCTGCCGTTTACTTCCTTAACCGGCTTGCACACCTTGCCAAGGCACGGATCTCCTAATTCTCTTATCTGTCGAAGTGCCATATTTCCTCCTTCAATAACCGTTCATCGGATCGAGGTCGAAGCTTATGCGCGCTCCCCCATCCGTTTTTTCAGAAAACTCTTCTGCCCTGTCTTTTATGGCTTTAAGAGTATCTATTTCCATGCTCTTAACGTAGATCATCTGTCTGTAAACATCCTTGAGCTTGCTTATCGAAGCCGCCGTCGGGCCGATCACAGATGCCTTTCCTATTATACCATCACGGATGGCTCCTGCCAACGAAGCAGCCATAACCATGCACTCATTCTCTTCCTTGCTTTCAGTCATTATGGCAAGCATATGCCCTGCAGGAGGATACATAAGAAGCTGCCGGTATCCGAACTCTTCATCGAAGAATGCTTCGTAATCCTGCGAAATTGCTGCAGATATCGCATAATTATCCGGCCTGTATGTCTGGATCAGCACCTCTCCAGGACGCAGATCCCTTCCGGCTCTGCCGGCCGCCTGAACAAGAAGCTGGAATGTTCTCTCCCCGGCCCTGTAATCATTGGCATTCAATGACATGTCGGCCGCCATTATCCCGACGAGCGTGACATACGGAAAATCATGTCCCTTAACGATCATCTGCGTCCCGATGAGTATATCTGCCTCACGGTTCGCAAATGTGGACAGTATCGATTCATAATCGCCCTTCTGTTTCGTCGTATCGGCATCCATCCTCAGTACCGCAGCATAAGGAAACATCGATTTTATCTGCTGTTCTACGGCCTCGGTTCCGATTCCCGACCCCATCGGACCTATCAGGGTGCTCTGGCACTTGCCGCACTTCTTCACAACAAGCTGCTCATACCCGCAGTAGTGGCATTTCAGTTTTCCGTTGAAATGCCTTGTAAGAGATACATCGCAGTGAGGGCATTTCACCGGCTCTCCGCACGATCTGCAGGAAACACATCCGCCGAGTCCGCGTCTGTTGACAAAAAGCATCACCTGCTCTTTTTTTACCAGGCGCTCCTCTATGGCATCCCTCAGCTTCTTCGAGAACATCGTTCTGTTCCCATCCCTCAGCTCTTCGCGAAGGTCAACGATATGAACGGATGGCAATGCTGCTGATTTTGCGCGCTCTTTCAGCGTATAGAGCTTGTATTCGCCTTTTTTTGCCGCATAGTATGATTCAACCGACGGTGTCGCGCTTCCGAGCACAACGGATGCACCGTGGAGCTCAGCAAGTTTTATCGCAACATCCCTGGCATGATATCTGGGCATCTGATCGCTCTTGTAAGTGTGCTCATGCTCTTCATCTATGACTATGAGGCCGAGGTTGTCGAACGGAGTGAAAAGAGCCGATCTTGGACCTATCATTATATCTATCTCATGCTTTTTCGCCCTTTCGAACTGATCATACTTTTCACCGTCCGAAAGACGGGAATGAAGCGTTGATACCCGGTCTCCGAATCTTCTGTAGAATCTCATGACCGTCTGGTACGTCAGAGAGATCTCGGGAATCAGCACTATGACCTGCTTTCCGGCCGCAACTACCTTTTCGATCATTTCCATGTACACTTCGGTCTTCCCCGATCCAGTCACACCGAAAATCAGGTATGTGCCTCTTGCGCCGTGCGAATAATCATCGGAAAAATCATCATATATCTTCTTCTGCTCGCTGCTCAGCATCACTTTTTGGACCGTTCCGGAAGATTTTACTGTATTGCGGTAGACGCGCTCGGAAACGATGTCTATCATCTTCTGCTTTACAAGCGCCCGGAGTGTTGCCGCGGATATGTTGAGCTTTCCGGTAACGAGCCGGTAGTCGATGCTCTTTTCCTTGATGAGCTCTGCCATCAGCCTTTCACGAGCAACATTTCCCTTCTTCCGAAACTGCACTAAGGCTTCTTCTGCCTCATCATCGGAAAGCAGCAGTACGACATCGCGCTTCTCCTTGGCCTTAACATTCTTCTTGATCGGAAGAACGGTCGAAAGTGCCCTGTTCATCGTTGAACCGTACCTTTCCTTCATCCAGTACGCAAGCATTATAAGTTTCTGTTCAACGAGCGATTCATCGCCGAGGACGGATATGATGTTCTTGATTTTCGCCGGATCGAATTTGGCCTTATCGGAAAGGCCGAGCACAAAGCCGGCAATCTCCCTGTTGCTTTTTCCGAACGGAATAAGGACGCGGCTGCCTATGGCAACCCTGTCCGCAAGCTCATCGGGAACTCTGTACGAAAACGTATGGTCTAAATTCTCGTGCGATATATCAACGATTATGTCTGCAAAAAGATCTCTCATACCCTGAAAAAATGAAAAGCTCCTCCGCGTTCCGAAGGAGCCTTATGTCAGTTATTAAGCTTATCAAAATGGGATTCTAGCATCCTCACGACCCCTTCGATGCTGCTCCCCTCCGGGACTATGACCGCAGTCCCGAAATTGACATCCCATCTGAAGACGAGATCGTAAGGGTCGTTCTGGATCATGTACTGGATATCATCTCCATCCATCTGAATGATCCTGCCGTTGACATCCCCTTCTATGCTCTTCAGCAGCATTATGAATCCATCCAGTTCATCACGGTAATCGTGCTTGATGAAGATCCGGTTATCTTCAATTGATGTTATCTCATACCCCATCATAGCTTTTAGTTATTTCTTGTCTTCCTTGTCACCGAACAGATCTCTGTACCATGAAAGCGCATCTACATATGAATCATATACGGGGCCTTCCTTGATGTCGAAGAGGATCATCTGCCTTGACAGTTCGGACCATGAAGCAAGTTCATAGCATTCAATGAAATCGAGCACCTTTGCCATGTCACCCTTCTTTTCGACGAGCGCATCAGTTATCTCTTTTGAGACATTGACCATCGCAAGTGCTTCCTTCATCGGCTTATCAAGGATTATATCAAGTACCGAAAACAGTCCCATCAGGAAAAGCTCTGATGAAAGCGCAGCCATCTCAAATACCGGCGCAAGATTCTCGGCGAACTTTGCACGCAGAAGCGACAGACGCGTGATCTCATTCGGCTTGTCCGCGCAGAGCTGATGGGAAACAACGGCATTGATCCATTTCTTGAGTTCCCTCTGCCCGAGCATCGCGGCAGCATGTCTTATCGATGTGATCTGCGAATTAACTGTCATGTGGTTGACCATACGCAGAAGCTCGATAACGAGCGCCGTATCACGGCCGATTATATCGGCGGCCTTCGTGAGCTCGAAATCCGGATTGTTGACTATCTTGAGAAGCTCTAAATAGTTGACCTTCAGAGGTGCAACCTGAGTTGAGCCCTTTGTAACAGGAAGCCTGTAGAAATCTCCTTCGTAAAGCGAATACGCCTGACCCTTAGAAAGCTCTTCGAAATCCTCGAGCGAATCTACGTTAACGGCTATCATCTTAAGTCCCGGATAAACCTTGGTGAAGAAATTTCTTGCAGCAACCATGTTTATCTTCTTGTAGTCAAGCATGATGTAATCAAGAAGCTTGAGTATCGGACCGTATTCCTCGAACTGCTCTATCGGAAGATTTCTGATCGCAAGCTTGTATCCCATGAACTTGAGCTGCTGAAGCCTCTTAATGTACATTGGTTGTGCAGGAACCGAACGGTCAAAGAGAAGCACGACTTTTTCATGCGGCATCGAGCAGCTCTCCTCAATCGGTGAGAACATCGATACGTTCGAAAGCTCAACGAACACTTCCTGATTATCCGCCAGCGTTCCCGCGCCCAGGCTCTCAACGACCTCAAGTCCGAGTATCGCGCCGGCTCCGTCTAAAGATCCGGTTCCGAGAAGACTCGGATTAAGAAGGTAGTTTTTCTTCTGTGCAAAAAGGGAATAAGCACGCACAGCAGTATTTTCGTCAAATAATGGAATAAGTGCAGCAAGCATTTTATTGCCCTCCTATCAATTATTATAATATCAGAAATCCCGCGATTTTCCAACTCAATAAATCACGCGGTCATTTTCTCTTTGATGAACCGTATAAATGCCGATTTTGTGAGCGGTCTCGAGAAATAGAATCCCTGGATCTCATCAACACCCATCTGCATGAACGAATCAAACATCTCCTCCGTCTCTACACCTTCGACAAGCACTTTCAGATTCATGTTCTTCAGCATTTCGATCAGATTCTTTATGATAACGTGATGTCCTCCGCTCTCCTCCATGAGCACGAACACTCTGTCCAGTTTCACTATATCAAGCGGAAGAGAGGCAATTCTCATCAGGTTCGAATAACCTGTCCCGAAATCATCGAGCGAGAACGTGAGTCCGTACTCGGAAAGCGTTGAAATATTCCTGTACATTTTCGACTGCGAGTATACGCTCGCGGTTTCAGTTACCTCGAGATTGATCTTCGACGGATCGACATCATACTTCTGCAGAAGCGATATGATCTCTTCAGACAGATCACCCCTCAGGCACTGCATGGCTGAAAGGTTTATCTCTATATAATCGACATTCAGCGGTGCAAAATCCGGCGAAGCGATGAACTTTACGACCTCCTCGAGCACAAAGCTTCCGAGTGCATGTATCGCCCCGCTCTTTTCGGCGAGCGGTATGAAAAGGTTCGGAGAAATATATCCGTATTTCGGATCGCGGAGACGCAGCAGCGCTTCCGCGGATGTGAATTTCTTTTCCTTGGTATCATAGATCGGCTGATAGAATACTGAGAAGTAGTGATTGGCAAGCGCCCTGTCTATTATAGTGGTCATCTCTTTCTTCATGGAGAATTCCTTTGTTTCCGTAATGCTTGATGCAGACAGAACCTTGCTTCCCGGTGCGGCCAACTCCAGATCTGCTATCAGCATGAACAGAGAATCAACGTCCGAAATATCATCAGGACAGTTCACGAGACAGGTATTTATCGCAAGTTCAAAATCAGCAACTTCCATGCGGATGTTCTGACGGATCGAACGGCATATCTCATCTGCGATCTCATGTGCATATGCGAAATGCTTTTTGGACAGCTCAATCGCAAAATTTCCGTCTCCGTTATAGTAACACATGAACTGCGCATGATATCTGCGCATGAGCCGCAGTATCTCCGATGATACGGGAGACATCATCTTAAGCATAGCATCATACCCGACAGTCCTGAGCGCGTATGTGAAATTCGAAATGTTGAGAAGAATGATCTCCATCTGCTTGCCGGTTTTGAAATTCGTATCCATGTCCTCGGCAAACACTTTGAACGTATGCATTCCTGTCACCACATCTATTGAATCCTCTACCCTCCTGTTTATCAGCACGAGCATCAGAATACATATCGCTACAGAAAAGCAGACAATATGATGTCTCGTTGCAACAATGCCTATCGTCATCGCGAAAAGCACCATATAGATGGGAGCGATCAGCACAGTGTATCTTCTGCTGTCTATCGGCCTTATGTTTCTCTTGATGAAAGCCATTGCCGTGAAAATATAGAACAGGTAGGTGATATAGCCCAGATACCCGCCCCAGTGAATGATAAGCTCCTCTCCGGCTCCGGTCTCGAATGCGAGCGGCCTGAAGAAATTGATCACAAGCACTGCAACATAAAATACGAGCGGAATCGAGAACACAACAACAGTCGTGACCAGATTCCTGATCCTGTGCCACATATCTGTCGAAGCGATCACGTAAAGAAGATAGAGAGGCGGAATGAAAGACAGGAAAAGATAATATGCGAAATTCACGTTCATGAATCTGAAATCAGATACAGAAGCAAGCCCTGCAAACCTCACCCTGATCGCATCGCTGAGCGAAGCCGCAACGGTGCAGGCAACTATGAGCGACATTATTCTTACCCTGAGCGTACTGTGCACACTGGTGCGGAAATAATACACGGCAACGATCAGAAGCAGTATGAATGCACAATAATCATATGCAGCTATGTCATTTGCCATAACTCTTATCCCATCAGAATGAATCTGATGAGCTCCTTTTTCTCTAGCGGTCTGCAGAAATAATATCCCTGCAAGTAATTGCATTTAAGGTCGATAAGACGCGTTTCCATATCCTCATCTTCAACTCCGACGGCAACGGAATCGATCTCAAGGTCGGAAATCATGCGCAGACTTCCCTCGAATACCGCCATATTTTCGCTCTTAAGCCCCTCTTTGACAAAAACCCGATCGAGCTTGATGCCGGAAAGCGGCATCTTTGCAATACGCTCGACTTCGAAAATCCCTGCTCCGAAATCATCCATGTATATGATGAATCCGATCTGGGCGAGAGCATCTATGTTATCCTTCATCTTCGAGAACAGTTCCGGGCTTTCAACATCTGTGATGTTGAAGCAGATATTCTTGGGCTGAACGTTGCAGTTCTTCACCGAAGACAGAAGAACCGGAAGAAGATCAGACCACATGCACTGTGCCGGAGACAGATTGATCTCAACGAATTCGAACCCGAGCAGAAGAAATTCGGGCATTGAAATGAATCTGCACACCTCTTCTATTACAAAAACGGTAACGGCATGAACCAAATTAGTCTTTTCAGCTTCCTGGATCAGCAGATCCGGCTTTATCTCGCCGAAATCCGGATCATTCAGCCGCAGAAAAGCCTCTGCTCTGACATACCTTTTATCCTTCACCGAATAGATCGGCTGAAAATGAAGACTGAACCGTTTTTCGGTGAACGCCCTGTCAATGACTTTCGAAATATCGCGGCGCAGTTCAAAGCGCTTTTTGTCGAAGAGCTTTTCGGCATACCGCAGCTCTCCGCTGTATACTTCAGTCTCAAGCCTTCCGTCAAAAGAAAACAGGAAGTCAGGATCATCTATGTCTTTCGGCATGCCTATGTAACAGACATTGTTCATTACCTTGACGAGCATCTCACCGACTTCGGCTTCTTTAGTGAGAACGGCATTGACGCCCTGCGATATCGTAAGAACGTTTTCCTTGTATCTCTCGTCCGCGATCACGGCAAACCTTCCGCCGCCGAGATAGTAAAGATCGACATCCACTCTGCTCTCGTAAGCCCATTTCTCAAGTCTTCTGGCTATATCGATAATAATGGCCTGGACCGTGAAATAACCGAGCATCTCTATCAACGCATTGTAGTTCGTCATGACTGAAAGAGTAACGCCTATCGGGGTTCCGAGATTATGGTACTTGTTTATGTCCTGAATGTAGGCGTTCATGGAATAAAGCCCAGTAGAACCGTGAAGCCTCTCCTCCGGTGACAGAACACCGAAAACGATGATAACAAACGCTGCCGCGGTGAAGAAAAGCTGCACATTATGAAGCGGCTTCATCGCCTGATATATGCTCGCGGCGATCATGATGAAAAACACCATGAAAACGCTGATAAGCTTCAGGCGGTTGAAGAGCCTCCGATATTTTATGAGCTCACAGTATCCGACAACCGTATACATATAGGCGATGCCGTAAAGAACGTAAAAGATCGGTCCTCTCTGATAGTCTCCCGCTCCGTCGATGAAGAAGACGATCTTCGTGAACGGATTTACGACAACAAACAGCGTAACGATGACAGCCGCCGGGATGTTGAACAGATACACGAGATGCTTCTTCTCCCGGACCTTATGCCATATCCCGATCATCGCAAAAAGATAGCCGCAGAAAATCACGGAAGTCATCGTCGTTCCGAGAAGGCATACGGTATTGGCAATATACTTCCAGATTATGTTTCCGGGGCCCAGCGTCTCAAGCTCTAACGCGGCAATATCCCCTATCGTTGAAATGATGATATCAACAAGAAGCGCGAAAGCCCATCTGTTAACACGCCCTCTCATCATCTTTCTGACTATGAGCGAGATTACAAGAAGAATCTCTACTATGAGCGCACAGTAATCAAAATAAACAAAACTAATCAACTTTCAGGCTTTCCTTGCTGATCTGAAGAATTTTATCTTTCATCTCGGTCTCGATACGTACGAGCTCCGTCTCGGCAGCCTGCCTCTTGGCCCTGCCGTCGGCCTGTATCTTCATGACTTCATCAAACGTCTCGATGAGCATCTGATTCGTAGTCGTAAGAGTTTCTATATCCACGATTCCTCTCTCGCTTTCCTTTGCGGATTCGATCGATGCAACCTTGAGTGCCTCCGCATTCTTCTTGAGCAGCTCGTTCGTCATGTCGGTGACTTCGCGCTGCGCCCTTGCCGCATCCTGAGAATGGTCAAGACCGATGGCGATGACCATCTGGCTTTTCCAGAGCGGGATCGTGTTCACTAAAGTTGACTGGATCTTCTCAGCCATTACCGTGTCATTGCTCTGGATCAGACGGATCTGCGGAGCCATCTGCATTGAGATGTTGCGTGTAAGCTCAAGATCATAAATCTTCTTTTCGAATCTCTCGATCATGGAAGCGTAGTCCCTTGCCTCCTGTGAATCTTCCTGGAGCCCGGTCTCCTCTGCCTTCGCGAGAAGCCTGGGAAGTTCGGTCTGCTTCGCTTCTTCAAGCTTCTTCTTGCCGGCTATTATATAGAGACTCAGCTGCTTGAAATAGTCGAGATTCTCCTCATACATCTTGTCGAGCATCGCAACGTCCTTGAGAAGAACCTGCTGATGTCCTTCCATTGCCTTGCAGATCTTGTTGACATTTACTTCGGCCTTATCGTATTTTGCTTTCAGGCTTGTAAGCTGATTTCCGGTCTTCTTGAAAAATCCTAGGAAGCCGCCCTTCTGCTCCTCAACCGAAAAACCTTTGAGTTCCGTTACGACGCCGGTAAGCATGGAACCGATCTCTCCCATGTCCTTCGTCTTTACGCTTGCAAGCGCGCCCTCGGAGAAATCCGCAACATTCTTCTGAGCCGCCGCACCGTACTGGAGCACCAGCTGCGAATTCTTTATATCTATCTGCGACATGAACTGTTCGACAGTTTTTCTGTCCTCGGGAGAAAGATCCTCCTCATTCGTCTCAACGATCTCTGCCTTCGGCGGGTTAGCAAGAAGATCTGCCAGAGGATCAGCCGGCTTTACGTCAGCTACCGTCACGGAGCTTGCTCCCTCCACTGCCTGTCCGTCAATTACCTGTGCATCAATTACTTCACTCATTTCATGTCTCCTTTCGTATTCTGTATCATTCCGCTATTTAACCTCGCTTGATAAACCTTTCTGTGCAAGGACGGTTTTGAGCACCTGTGCATCAGTCGTCACGTCAAGCACCGAGTCCTTGAACAGCCTGTTAAGAAGCTTTCCGAGTGCGGAATTGATAGTATCAAGAGTATTCTCTATATCCTGCTTCGCTGAGAGTATTTCCTTTCCCGGCTCGCTCACTCTGTCATACTCCCTGTATGCATCAACGAGTTTTACTGCCGTCGGCAGGTAATATTCCATCAGTTCATGAATCCTGGACATCTGATCCGGGTGTTCTTTTACTCTCACAAAAATCTCGCGCAGCAGTCCTTCGAGCCTGTCAAGCTTAGCAGAAATCTCTATGCCCGGTATTTCATCATTGAGCGAATGGAATCTCGTTATGTATTCATTGCCCTCTTTTATCATCCTCGAAAGCTCGGCGGATTCTTCCGGCGAGAGCGTCGGGAACTCCTGTTCATCCTCGTATCTGCCCGTCGTATCCACGATCATGCTGCTGTCTTTTGTCTCAAGCTCGAGATAATGATTGAAGACTTCATCCGTCAGGATGAATACCGTACAGTTCCTGTCCAGATGGCCCTGCGGAAAGTATCCGCGCGATAAAAACTTCTTTATCTCTCTGACAACCTTTCTCTCTGATTTTCCGAGCGAAAGTGCAAGTGTCTTTATGTCTATGTACTGTCTTTGCCCGATGACCTCAGCATAACGTTTCGCAAGCTTCGACGTACTGTTTGACCTCATTCCCTTGCCGAGCATCCATCCGAAAACGGCCACTATCACGGTCAGCACCGATAGCGGTCCGACCGCTAAGCTTCCTGCCAAGGCCGAAGTAATGAGCGTATTAAGAAGCCCCACTCCTGTGACCCCTGCACCTATACCGCCTGTAACGATAAGGGCTGTGGAGCCCGCCGTAGAGTTCCTGTATGGAAATCCGAGCTGCGTTGAGGGGTTCCTTCTCTGCGCGGCTTGCCTCTGCCTTTCGCGCTTTGCCGCCTCCCTCTCGCGCCGCTGCCTTTCCAGTCTCTCCCTCTCACGCTGTCTCTCCGCGTGAAGCGCTCTCTGCGCCCTGGCGGTCTGAGTATTCCCTTCAAAGCTCTCTTTTCTCTGCGACAGGGGCGTTGCCCGGGAATTGTTTCCCATTGCATCATTCATTCTGTCGCCGACGTTATCAAGGAAATTGTCAACGCTCTTTACAATTACTTCGTTGAGAAAAGACCAGTCATTGTTCTCCATTCCCTGTGACCAGGCTTTTTCAAAATCCTTACCGAATCTGTTCGGTTCTTTTCTGTCAGACATCAGTTCATCTGTCCTTTTCGTCCGTGTGTGAGTTCCGGTTTTATATTATCGGTTTCATCACCGGGTATTAATTCTTCATCGCGAGCTGCATACCGCAGTTCATCTTTGACGCTGTTATATGCGATAAGAGTGCTGCCGGCCTTGAAAAATACATCTACGGAATCGTCGGCCCTTACGATAAATCCCCTGTACGATATATCATCGTTTGGATCGCCGCCCATCTTCCTCCACAGTCCGACAACCTTTTCGGTCATTTCATGATCATTCATACCGCAAAGAATCAGCGCATCATTATGATCCATTGCCCTGCGCTTTTTCTTGTCATAATTGTAGCAGCGTATTTCCGGATCACCAGTATCCGCAGGATATGTCGCGTAAGTTACGGCAAACTGAACGTAGTTCTCAGTCGTGAGCGGGTATGAAATGATGCTCAGCCATGACTGCTCATCGAGCGGAGCATTCGCATACTCCATAATCTCATGGGATATACGGGCATTCAGTTCATCCATTCCGGGAACATTATCGGCATAGGCACAGAAATATAAAATCTCCTGAACCTCGTTGTATCTCACATCTTCGCTGTCATACGAATCATATCCATACAGCTGTACAACAGGAAGGAGGAACGGCATCCCGTTCATCTTGTCCGAAGTCACCTTATCGGCAGGGCGCGCCCCTGTTATCTCATAGCCGAACAGCGCCGATGTCATCGTATTTCTTGTATTGATGCGCATCGTATATACGAAGTCCACGATCTCTTCGCCGGTTTCAGAATCAACCAATGCCTCCTCGAGTTCAAGAGAGCCGTCGGTAAATTCCATAACGTTTCTTATCTCGCAAGATGAAGTGCCGCGGTCGCCGAGCGTGAAGCTGTAATTCAGGTCATTGCTGATACCGATAGGACTTCCATGTCCGTCTTCAGTGCCGGCATCTTCTTCCGGAAGATCAGGAATGTCCTCTAATTCTCCGAACATTGCATAGATTATGCTGTTCACCGTCTCAGGCTTGACATAGATCCTGTCACCGACGATCTCAAAGCCCATATCCTTGTCTTCATTGCCGCAGACATATACATGCACGCTGTGCCAGATCAGATCGCTGTCTTTTATCCCGTAAGGGCTCCTCTGTTCCACGCACGCCATATTGAGGGCATCGCATAGTCCTGCCATCCTCACTATGTCGCGGGGAAGGTTGTCCGGATCAAGCGTGTGCGCCTGATTTCTTGCAATCCTTCTGGCCGTCTCATCATAATCTGAGGTGTCATCTTCCTCTTTGGCATATTCACTGATTGGTTCCTGTTCCGTAACAGTATCCAAAACAGGCGTCATTGCGGACTTTTCCCCGCAGGCGCCCAAACTGAATGAGGCAATCATTATAAGCGTTAGAACAATTATATTACTCCGAATACGCATACATAATGTATTTTATCATAATTTACGATTTTGTAAAACAAAAAGGGGCGATAACTATCGCCCCGAAACAACCTTATGGATCATTGTTACAGCAACCTGAAGAATTCATCCTCCGGCATGGGTTTTGCGTAATAATATCCCTGGATCACGCTGCAGCCCATATCGCAGAGCGTATCCGCCTGTTCCTTTGTTTCCACGCCCTCTGCCACTATATCGAATCCGAGCTTCTTCGTCATGTTGACGACAGAGGATATTATGACGTTTCCTCTGTCCATGTTTTTCTCGCCGCGCAGGAACCCCATATCGAGCTTGACGATATCTATCGGCGCATCTTTAAGAAGATTGAGCGAGGAATAACCGCTTCCGAAATCATCCATGTTTACCTTGAAGCCCATGTCGCGGATTTTCTGAACGCGTTCGAATATCTCATCCGTATTCCCTGCATATGCGCTCTCAGTTATCTCGAACTGGATGAACTCTTTTGCAGAAGGATAGAACGTTCCGAGCCTGCCTATGTAAGTGACGACCCCCTCGTCGAGCAGGCTTATCCTTGAAATGTTGACAGAAACAGGCACTGCCTTCTGTCCCATATTGACCCAGTCTGTGATCATCTCAAATGAACGCCGCCAGACATGCTTGTCAAGTTCAGTTATATACCCGTTCTTCTCAAAAACAGGGATGAACACCCCGGGGCTCACTACACCGCCATCAGGCTTTATCCACCTTGAAAGTGCCTCGGCGCCTACCATTTTCCCCGTATTATGATCGAATTTCGGCTGAAGATAAATGACGAATTCCCCGTTTTCCATAGCCGGTTTCATCTTCTGCGTTACCTCGGCTTCAACCGACATACTCTTCGACATTTCCTCGGAGTAAAGAACATATGTATTCCGGCTCCTGTCCTTTGTCGTCCTGAACGCATAGGTCGCATACAGCAGCATCCTGTTCATGTTCGTTGACATGTCATTTATCTCATAGAAACCGAACTTGAGTGAAAGAGGATATTCAAGCCCGAGATGCGCGATCGAAATCTGCGTGTCCTTCTTGAATTTTTCAATGTTCTCTGCAGTATTCTCAAATATGCATCCGAAGCTTCCGCCTCCGAGTCTCGCGCAAAGTCCTCTCGTATCCGCGAACTCCTCAAGCACTTTGGCGACATATGAGATCGCTATGTCTCCCCCGTTGTTGTTATAAAGGTCATTCAGACCTCCGAGACCGTTAATGTCGCCAACGGCGAGAATATATCTCTTATCGGGATTTTCTCTTACGAGCTTAGTGGCCTCCTTGACGAATCCCCTCTGGTTATAAAGGCCTGTAAGCTGATCGATCCCGAGTTTGATCTTCATGTCATCATTGAGATAGTGCACACAGTCCTCAATCCTCGAGTAGCCGTTAGCAACGGCGCAGACCATCTCGTAACACGACTTGTAGCCGCATGCCTGACAGTCAAGTTCCTTCTTGACGTCAGAATCCTTATGCATGGATGCAAAGATCTCTTCAACAACGTTATCAGGCACAGAACATTTCTGGTGATAATCCTCCTCGCCTTCCCAGCCGAAGTCTATGAAGTTAAGAGCCGCGAATTTTTCTTCGAGCTTTTTGAACCGTTCATCCGGAGACAGCTGTCCGTCTCCTTCAGATTTCATGCCTTCAGCATAAACCCTGGCATATTCAGGAACCGACTTGTGCATGTCGATCGACTCCCTGTTTATGGCCGGACCGTCTATGCACCCTGTCCTGCACATATCAACCGTCACCATTGTCGGATGACAGTCCATCTTCATGACTCCGGAAGAACCCAGCACTCTTTCAAGCTTTCCGTCTATACCGCTGCTCGTCTTGAACAGATATTTGGGCGGGAAATAGCTGGACACAGCAAAAGCGAAAGCATTGTTCTCGCAAATGACCGCTCCCATGCCGTTCCATTCGATATCGTATCCCGAATCAAACGAGGATATGTCACGCTCGCCGATATAATCGAGAAGCGTTGAAAATCCTATGAGATAGTTTATGTTTCTTCCCGAGGTGAACGAATTGAATTCATCAAAGATAGCCGTGCACGGCGAAAGAAGCGCAAACCTTCCGGTGACTTTCTCATATTTGCGGTAATAGATCGCGGCACAGACGTTCGGCAGCTGGACCGGAATGAATCTGCCGAGAGCTTCCGGGGCATATCTCGAAACATAATTCGAAAAACCCGGACACGTATGCGCAAAGAACTTATCGCATGTTCCGTCTTTGTCCATATGCTCTCTTAAGTACTTTATGTGATAGTATATGCTTATGTCGCCGCCTGCGGCTCCGTCATATATTCCTTTGAACCCAATGGACTTAAGGTAACCGAATACCTGTCTTGCCCTTTCTGTGCCATAGGCAACTGCGAAAGTCGGGTCAACTATGACAGATACTTCCATTCCCCTTTTCAGATCCTTGAGAAGATCCTCGAAGCTGTCAAGATACTGCCTTGCACCATGAGCGCATTCCTTTACGCACCTTCCGCAGTGAATGCAGTTTTTGTCAGAAACGTCAATGCTGATCCTGCCCTCATCATTCGCGGAGACATTAGCTCCCATGGCAGGACACACATGCACGCAGTGGTTGCATGCAACACATTTATCATTTGTGAAAATCATTCCTTCGTTGTATCTTCTCATTGTGACACACCTTTCTGTGTTCACCTGGCTCTTATCTGGGGTTTATTCGAACGCCGCGATGAGCATTATCTGGTTAAGATGCCTGTAATCATACTGCTCTCCATGTCCGGAAAACCCTATGAAATCTCCGTACTCCTTGGCCAGAAAGTCATTGAAGTCTCTCATTTTGCCTGTTTCCATGAAGTATCTCGTCCTTGAGACGCAGTTGACTATGATTGCAAAAGACAGATCAGGGATGAGTCCGTGCACAGAAGACGCCGTACTTTCCCATACATCCTCAACAGGTTCTATCGGTTTCAGCAGCGTAACCCTCGTCTGATTGTATATCCTTGAAAAGAAGCTCATGCTTCCGTCAGGAAACTGATCGCGCACTGCGATCACACTCATGTCACCGTCCGCCATCCTGCCGAGCGGATGGAAAAACGAACTCGTCCTCAGCTCCTCTTCATGTATCTGCATGGCTGACGCCACAACCCCTGCCGCGCTCTTGTGATCGAACTCATATACCTTTCTTGCATCACAGTCAACATCCGTAGCCGTGAAGAAATGCTCAGTCGGAGTGAACATGTTCTCCTTTATGATACCTATGCGTCCGTTCTCATTATGTATGAACGCGAACACGCATGCATCCATGTAGAGTATTCCGTTAAGTGAAACAGACGAAGGTCTGTCGGGATTTTCGGCAGTAGATGCCGAAGCACCGAAAATCGGCACATCCGCGCCGTCCATGATCTCTGCAAATGTATCCATTACGAGCTCTTCGCAGTTGCCCGGCGAAGCGTTGAACTCGAGACAGATCGTGTTCTCTTTCTCTATCTTTTCGAAAGCCTGGATTATCGAATCGCTGCTATGTTTCGGATATCTGCTCGCTTCGAACAGGACGCCTGTCGAAACAGAGATACCGGACGTCACTGCAAGAACGCTGAGGCCTGCCCTTCCGGTTCCTTTGCCCGAAAAGAACACGTCCGATGTCATTCCGATGACCGACGCATCAGGAAATGAATTTGAAAGCATGCGGGAATACCATCCGAAATTCGCATTATCAGAAGTGAATAAAACAAGAACCGGCTTGATGAGCTCGCCGTTTTCCGTAAGCTGTTCTAGGATCTGAGGATATGCATTGGTGCCGATCTTATCCTCAGCCTGGGCAATATAGCATCTTTTCATAACCCGAAATACCTTCTCTCAAAAAACAAGAAAAACCCTTAATATTATACCACATCGGCATATTAAAACAAGTTTCAGAGCCTTGATCTGTCGACCTTTATAAGGGCAAGTTCATTATCCTGCCAGATCTCGCTGAGGCATACATCACCCAACTTGTAAAATCCGTTAATATTGACCGGATATCTGCTCACTTCCGCGGGGCCTACGAGTATATAGTCGATCTCATACAGCTTGATGAAATTCCTGCAGTATTCCTCGTTTCCTGCCGTGTAGAAATACGTTACCCTTTCAGCCCTGTCACGTATAGGCTCTGGATCGTTGTGCCACATCCACTCATGAACGTACCACCCTGCCGGCGTGCACGCACCCGTATATACTGATAGGGCACTCTCATGCGAGTAGCTGTCGCCGGAGGCTTCCACGATATTGATATTCTTACGTTCATCCTGCATCAGAACATCATAGGCTTCCATTTCGAATCCGTACACATCATCCGGTCTTAAGCATTCAAGCGACGATATTCCCTGTCTCCTTTCGGCTGCAAATACATTGCCGTACCACTGGTTTATTGCATAAGGCAGA
Source organism: Lachnospiraceae bacterium (assembly GCA_024691425.1). Classification (GTDB taxonomy): domain Bacteria; phylum Bacillota; class Clostridia; order Lachnospirales; family Lachnospiraceae; genus UBA2868. The sequence goes on along the minus strand of JAILNQ010000056.1, from coordinate 23,077 downwards.
TAACTGACCGAAAGAACACCGATGACAGCGCTAGCGATAAGCAGTGATTTTACCAGTGATGAGTCAGAATCCATAACCCGCCGGTACAGAAGATATACAAAAAGAATGCCCGCGATGATCGCAAAGAGAGTGAACGCCTGATAAGTCAGCTTGAACATCGTATTGAACCTGCTGTTATCGCCTTCGTATATATCCTTTACATAGACGAACTCCGGAACAGCAACAAGACCTATCGTGCACAGAGAAAATGCGAGAAGTCCCGTCCTGCATACCGGCATTACTTGTCCCCCGTCCTTCTTTTCGGTATAGAGAAATACCATAAGACACACTGCTGCTGCAACAGGAATGAGCCAGAGAACCGCGAGTTTTCCTGCAGGCGAATGTTTTTCGCATAAAGCGGCACCTGACTCCATCTTCACGAAATTCAGCGTGAACGGGAGCGCGAATATTACAGAAGCAGCCGTTACCCCGATAGCCTCTGCCGCTATGCGAAGGATGGCATATAACTTCCGGCCGTATGTCTTGAGGTCACAGAATACGATCACTGCACCGGTAATGACGTAGTATATGGCAAAGTCCCAGTAATTGCTCCCTTTATAAAACGCCAGAAGAAGCGATATAAGAGCGAGCGCATATATCCTCTTCTTAAGAGCATTCTTCTCTTCCGGCTCTTTATCTGAAAAACATGTTCCGAACAGAATGGCGAGCAGCGGAAGAACAAATATCAGGTTAATAACATGCGCATGAAGGTCGCCGAGTACAACAGAGTATGCCGGGAACTCGTTCTTGCCGTTGTCAGGATCGCCTGTCGCGGTATTGATATATACGGTCCCGTCCGGGAACCAGTAAGAGTATGACGGAGAAGTCCCGAGAATGACCTGAAGGCCTTTCATCAGGACACCGTAAACGATCCAGTGAGTGTTTGCGGCAAATGCCGCAAGGCTGCCGCCGAAAATCCCACCGGCAGCAACGCATCTATCCTTATGCGGAAAGTCTTTAAGGAGAACGGATGATACGCCCGATACGATCTCGAAAACCATAAGGAAAACCATTCCCGAGAAAGTCGCGAGCATCATGTTATATCCGTATTCCGGAGTCGTGAGTGCAAGCCTGCATAAATACACTGCGGCAGACTGGCCGAGGAAATAATAATTAAGCTTCGTGCCGCTCATCCATATGTCATCAGGAAATGCCGCCTTCTGACGGTAAATAGCCTGCATGAAGCCAAAATCCATGTAGTTTTCTGTTCCGGGATCTACCGAAGGGTTGAAGCCGATTATCCAGAAGAATGCAAGGAATATCACCGCAAATATTGCAAAGCCCCGGAAAAATCTTATGAACTCCTCTTTCGTGACATAGGCGGATCCGGTGGCTTTTTTATATACAAAACCTCCTGCCGCAAGCACTGCAAGAGACGCAAATATGACTATGTCCCCGAACTCGCACAGGCCAAGCGCGGAAAGAGTCCACGCCAGATAAAAGCCAAGGAAAAGTCCAGTCCCGAAACAGAGCCCGAACCCTTCGTCCAGATAGTTCATGCGTCCTTTAGGGAAATACGGGTGCAGAAAAAAAGATACTGAAAAGACAGCTGCGAGCCATCGGATGGCCGCAGCTGTTCCGGTATCTTTGATAAGCAGTAAACAGATTATCACGAAAGCCGTGACTGCAAGACTAGAATAGTCCGAAAAGCTTTTCCTGAAACGATCCATGCAGATCCTCATACGTTGTGTAATCGTAGTCCGGGTTGTCCGTACGTTCCCGCCATTCATTCCTGATGGCATCGCACAGCATCTTTGAATTGGCATCCTCGATCTTGAGTATCGAAGGGAAAACAAAGTAGATCATGAACAGAGAAAGATCCATTCTGATCCCGCCGGGAAGCTTTCCTCCGGACGCATATTCAGAAAAGACATTCTCTGCGAATATGTTCGCAACCTCCGAGGCCGCCGTTTCAGCATCCTCCCTGCCTTTAACATACTGGAGCATATCTTCGAAGCATGCCCTGTTCTCGGTAAAGAACGATGCGAATCTTTCTTCATATGTTTTCTTCTTGATCTTCTTCAGCCTCGTCCTGAAGCCGTCAAACATTGATGCGGTCTGATCGAACATCGATTTCTCCTCATCAGCGCCTGTATGCATCTGCTAGTTCTGTCCGTAGTATGCGTTAGCGCCGTGTTTCCTGTAATAATGCTTGTCCTGAAGCTCCTGCGGTGCAGGCTTTATATCAGGATTGATCGTCTCGGCACGGTATGCCATCTTTGCAACCTCTTCGAGCACGACAGCGTTATGAACTGCCTCATGAGCATCTTTTCCCCATGCGAAAGGACCGTGATTCTTGCACAGAACTGCAGGAACTGCCGTAACATCCTTGTTCATGCGCTTGAACTCATCTATTATGAGAAGTCCTGTATTCGTCTCGTATGCGCTATCGATCTCCTCTTTCGTAAGACATCTTACGCACGGAACCTCACCATAGATGTAGTCGGCGTGAGTCGTGCCGTAGCACGGAATGCTTCTTCCGGCCTGAGCCCAGCTCGTCGCATAGCTCGAATGCGTATGGACTATTCCGCCGATTTCGGGATAAGCCTTGTAAAGCTCTAAATGAGTCGGAGTATCGCTTGAAGGCTTATATTTTCCTTCAACTCTGTTCCCTTCAAGATCCATGACTACCATGTCTTCGGGTGAGAGCTTATCATAATCAACTCCGCTCGGCTTTATAACGAACAGACCTGATTCTCTGTCTATCTCCGAAACATTGCCCCATGTGAATGTAACGAGTCCGTACTTCGGGAGCATCATATTGGCTTCATATACTCTTTTCTTTAATTCTTCCAGCATTATAAAAGTACCTCCACTGCTGCGCGTTCAATCTTCAATCCGTCGATGTAAGTCTTCATGAAGCTGTCGAAGCCCTTCTCGTCTTCTGCCGAAGGCTCGAGAGTGCTTCCCTTTGCATCCGCGAAAATCTTGCGTGCGAGGAAATCTTCAAGATTCTCTCCATCTTTTCTTCCGTCAGCAAAGGATGCAAGTATCGCCATTCCCCACGGTCCGCCCTCTCCGGCCGTGTCCATGACAGAAACAGGTGCATGTATCGCAGCAGCCGCGAATGCCTGCCCGACACCTTTCGTCTTAAAGTATCCGCCATGACCGTACATCTTGTCAACCTTAACTCCTTCATCATTGATAAGGATATCGAGTCCTGACTTGAGCGCCGCAAGTGCGGAATAAAGGTGCATTCTCATGACATTTCCGAGATTGAACTTCGATTCCGCCGTTCTGACAAAGAGCGGTGCTCCCTTGTCGAATCCTGTTACAGGCTCACCTGAAATATAGTTATAGGACATAAGACCTCCGCAGTCGCTGTCGCCGTCAAGCGCCTTGCTGTAGAGTTTCGTGAACAGCTCGTTCATGTCCACGTTCATGCCCATCATCTCACCGAACTCTTTGAAGAGGTTTGCCCATGCGTTTATCTCGCTAGTGCAGTTGTTGCAGTGAACCATGGCAACCGCGGCTCCGTCGGGAGTCGTAACCATGTCGATCTGCTCATATACTTTTGAGAGAGGCTTTTCAAGAACGACCATTGCGAAAACGCTTGTTCCCGCGGAAGTATTACCCGTCCTTAGGCCGACTGAATTCGTAGCTACCATTCCTGTACCGGCATCTCCTTCAGGAGGACATACGGGAATGCCTGCCTCGAGACTGCCTGAAGGATCAAGAAGCTTTGCTCCCTCAGCAGTAAGAGTTCCCGCATCCTCTCCGGCCGAGATCGACTTCGGGAATATCCCGCGCAGATTCCATCCGAACCCACACGGAGCAACAAGAGCATCGAACTTCTTTACCATCGTCTCGTCATAATCCTTAGTTGACGAATCGATCGGGAACATTCCGGATGCATCACCGACACCGAGGACTCTTTTCCCGGTCATCATATAGTGAACGTATCCTGCAAGAGTAGTAACAAAATCGATATCCTTAACATGCTCTTCCTTGTTCAGGATAGCCTGATAAAGGTGCGCGATGCTCCATCTCTGAGGAATGTTGAAAGAAAATTCCTTCGTAAGAGCTGCCGCAGCTTCCTCTGTTATCGTATTTCTCCATGTCCTGAACGGAACGAGAAGCTTGCCGTCCTTATCAAATGCAAGGTATCCGTGCATCATCGCCGAAAAACCTATCGATGCGAATTTTGTCGGCATGATGCCGTATTTATCCTTTATGTCCCCAAGCAGATCGCTGTAGCAGTCCTTGAGGCCGCCCCAGATATCATCGAGCGTGTATGTCCATATGCCGTCCTCGAGCCTGTTCTCCCAAGAGTGTCCGCCAGTTGCGAGCACGGTTCCGCAGTCATCAATGACCACGCCCTTTATTCTTGTTGAACCGAATTCGATACCGAGATATGATTTTCCTTCAGCTATGAGATTTTTTGCATCCATTGCACTTTTCCTTTCTGACTGTTATAAATCCTTGTCCGTGATCACCGTGACAGCACGTTCCTGCCCGCTTATCATGACTGTTTCTATTTCCGATGTGTCAGAGAAAATCCCTTCGAGGACGTACTGCAGTTTCTCGGGCTGTTCACCCGCCTCAAGTTTTCTTATGATCGACTCGACCCTCGGACCGTGCATCGGATTGCATTCTCCTATGCACGAGATCTTTCCGGCCGCAACTGCCGCCCTGGCCTCTTCATTGAAACCGTCGAACGACACGATCATGACTTCTCCGTTTTCAATGTCGTTTCCGCATTTTCTGCCCGATGCTTCAAGAACCTCGATGGCACCGAGCGCTTCGCTGTCATTCTCACAGTATACCACGTTCACATCATCATGAGAACGGAGGATGACCGACATGGCCTCCTTGCCCTTACTCTTCGTGAATTCGCCCTCTTCATACGCGACCACGTCCCAGCCGTACATCTTTGCCATCTCCTGGAAGCCTTTTGTACGCCCGAGCTGAGCGCTGCTCCCGAGTGTCCCCTGAATATCGGCAACGTGTATCTTATCAGGGCTTATCCCTTTCAGATTGAAGAACTTGGACATCCACATGCAGACCATCTTGCCTTCGAGCTCGAAGTCCGAGCCGACCCAGCATGTGAAGAGACTTTCATCATCAACGTCCACTCTCCTGTCAACGATAATGACAGGAATATTTGCTTCCTTCGCTTCGGAAAGCACGGTATCCCAGCCTGTCTCCACGACAGGCGCAAGAACGATATAATCGACTTCTCTCTGGATAAAGCTGCGGATCGCTGTGATCTGGTTCGTCTGCTTCTGCTGAGCATCCTCAAATATCAGCCTGTATCCGTTGTCTTTAGAAAAAACAGACTTCATTGATTCGGAATTGACGTTTCTCCAATAGGATTCGGAACCGACCTGCGAAAAACCGACGACAATCAGATCGTCATCCTTAATGTCGCCGGAACCCTCCATGCCCTCCGGCCGGGCACTGCACCCGGCCAGAAGACATAACAGGCATATTATCAGAATTATAGATATGGCATTTGCCAGCCTTGATTTCATTTTGCCTTCTGATGCTCTTACTTTCTTCTTGCTCTTAAAGCCGCGAATATGCTCTGGATTACGATGAATACGAACAGCAGAGCGGCTGTAAGGATGTTAGGCCATGAGCTGGCCAGCTTTCCGTTCGTCTTAACGATAGATGATATCGTTCCGTTAATGAGCACTCCGAAGAACGAGCCGATGACGTTTCCGACACCTCCGGTAAGAAGTGTTCCGCCTATGACTGCAGATGATATTGCGTCCATCTCAAGTCCGAGCGCCTGTGTAACGGAGCCTGCCATCGTATTCAGGCAGTAACATACGCCGCCTATCGAGCAGAGGATTGATGAAAGCATATATGCACCCATCTTGATCTTCTTGACGTTAAGTCCCATCATGGCTGCCGACTGTGCGCTTCCGCCGACCGCGTATAGCGAACGTCCGAATTTTGTATATCTCAGCATGATGAATATGACTACAAGAACAAGCAGCGCTACTATAACGCCAGGTCTTACATAAGGCGCCATGTATTTGCCTTTGTTGTTAACGTATCCGCCGAACGGTATCGTGACCTTGCTGTTCGCCCACTTATAGAACGTAGCATTGATCTTCTCTGTAATTGAAACCTGATCGGTACATATTACTGCGGTCATTCCTCTGCAGAAGAACATTCCCGCCATCGACACGATGAACGGCTGTATCTCCAGATATCCTACCAGGAATCCCTGCACTGCACCGAATATGACTCCTACGACCAGCACGAGGAGAACCATCGGAATAGCTCCTATGCCCTTTGACATGCCGACCGCGAGCATCATGCAGTCCATGGCGATCAATGCGCCTACTGAGATATCTATTCCGCCCGTGAGCATTACGCAGGTCATGCCGCAGGCAACGCAGATAAGTCCGGCGTTCGTGATGAGTATGTTAAGGAATGTCTGGAAGTGCGTGAATCCCTTTGCTCCGTATGCTATACATCCGCCTGCATAGAGGACGACGAACAGAACGATCGTAATGATGAGCAGGATTGTATTGCTGTTGAAGCTCTTCATTGCCTTAAACTTGTTGTTCATGCCTTCACCCCCTTTGCCGCAGCACGTGAAGCGGCGAATTTTCTGATGTATGCCTTGAAAGGCGGTGCCTCTATAACAACTATGATTATGACTATGATGGCCTTATATACCGGAGCCTGGATCGATGAAACACCGAGCGCATAAAGCGTCGTTGTTATCGCCTGGATGGTATAGGCACCGATTATCGAACCGGCAAGGTTGAACTTACCGCCGCCGAGGCTGTTGCCGCCGAGAGCAACCGAAAGGATCGCATCCATTTCAAGGTAGAGACCGATGTTGTTGGAATCGGCAGATGTTATTCTCGATGAGGCAACTATTCCGGCGATAGCCGCGAACGCTCCGCAGAGCGTGTAGGCTAAGAATATGAGGAGCTTCGAGTTAAGTCCCGCGATACGGCTGGCCTTTGCATTGATACCGACCGACTGTATGTACATTCCGAGCGCTGTTTTCTTGAGCACTATGGAAACTATGATGATGCAGAAAGCCGTTATGAATATCGGTGTAGGTATCGGGCCGAGAAACGCTCCTATGAAAGCGAACGATGGGTTCCTGACATAAACGATAAGGTCGTTGCAAAGAAGAAGTCCTATAGCACGAGCCGCCGAATAAAGGATCAGCGTTGCTACCATCGGCTGAATGGACAGATGCGCAACAAGCGTTCCGTTGAAAGCTCCGCAGACAACTCCCATGAGCACTGCTGCGAGAAGACCAACTACAAGAGGCTTAGCCAGTGTGGTCGTCGATGATACTCCGTAGCCGGCGAGGTTCATGCACATGAAGCTCGCGCACAGACTCATTACGGATCCTACCGAAATATCGGTTCCTGCCGATGCCGAAACAACGAGCGTCATTCCTATGGCAAGTATCGCGACCTCTGAACCTCTGTTAATGATATCGATGATACGTCCGTACAGGATCGTTCCGTTCGTTGTCGTTTCTCTTAAGGAAATAGCGAAGAACGACATCGGATTGACGCCTGTTGCTGCATCATGAATGATATTGACAGTCATTACAAGTATGAGAGCTATAATCGGGAGAAGCAGCGGCCATGATTTGATCTTATTCCATGCTTTCATTATGACTCACCTCCCGCTATCGCTTTCATGACACCTTCCTGTGAAAGATCATGATCTATCTCTCCAACTTTCTGTCCGTCACGCATGATGACCATCCGGCTGCATGTACGGAGCATCTCTTCTATCTCGGAAGAAATGAACAGAACGCTCTTGCCTTCGCTGGCCAGCTTGACTATGAGCTTCTGTATCTCTGACTTCGTACCTACATCGATGCCTCGCGTAGGCTCATCAAGAATCAGAAAATCAGGATCTGTTGCAAGCCACCTCGCAAGAATAACCTTCTGCTGATTACCGCCAGAGAGCTGCTTTACAAGAGTATCCTTGCTCGATGTCTTGATGTTTATAAGGTCTATATATCTGTCCGCGATTTCTTCCTGCTGCGCTCTTGAGAGCTGTTTGAACATTCCTCTCTTTGCCTGGAGCGCAAGTATAATGTTCTCTCTTACCGAAAGGTCTGCAATGATTCCTTCTGCCTTTCTGTCATCGGGAAGCATTCCCATTCCTTTGTTCATCGCATCGATCGGCTGGTTGATCTTGACCTGCTTGCCGTCCACGTCGAGCGAACCGGTCTGTGCCTTGTCCGCGCCGTATATGCATCTTGCGAGCTCTGATCTTCCTGAACCGAGAAGTCCTCCGATGCCGACAACCTCTCCCTTATGTATATTGAGGTCGAACGGTTTGATCGTGCCGGCATGCGAAAGTCCCTTTGCTGCGATCTCCATCGGCTCCTTGGAATAATCCTTCTCTTCTTTCTTGATCTCCGCAAGATCATCGAGATCCTTACCCATCATAGCCGCAACCAGTTTCACTCTCGGAAGCTCAGCTATCGGATATTCGCCGACATATTTTCCGTTCCGAAGAACCGTGATCCTGTCGCAAACCGCATAAACCTGTTCAAGGAAATGCGTAACGAAAATAATGCCTACTCCTTTTTCCTTGAGCCTTCTCATCAGATTGAAGAGCTTTTCAACTTCTTCATCATCCAGCGATGATGTGGGCTCATCAAGGATAAGCACTTTACAATCCATATCTACAGCCCTCGCTATTGCAACCATCTGCTGAATCGCAAGGGAATAATTTTCCAGATTCTGCGTGACATCGACTGAAATACCGAGATCATCCATGATCTTCATGGAGCGCTTGTTATATGATTTCCGGTCGATGGTATGAAGCTTTGTCAGAGGCTCACGTCCGATGAAAAGATTCTCCGCAACGGAAAGATTCGGACAGAGATTGACCTCCTGATAAACGGTTGAAATGCCTTTGTTCTGCGCATCTCTAGTGGAATGATTTCTTACCGGACCATCTATGCCGTCAATCCTTATCTCACCTTCCTCAAAGTCATTTATACCGGTGAGACATTTGATGAGCGTGGATTTTCCGGCTCCGTTTTCTCCCATCAGTGCATGGATCTCGCCCTTGCGCAATGTGAAATCAACATTGTCCAGAGCCTTGACGCCGGGAAATGTCATCGATATGCCCCGTGCAGTCAGCACAACATTCTCTTCCATGTACTTTCTCCTTTCTCCTGTTAACAAAGGGAGCTCCCGAGAATTGCGGGAGCTCCCGAGGATATTTTATGTATATACCCTTTTAGACTGATTTTAGTACTGAGCTGCGATTACATCATCAGTAACTTCGATCATTGACTGAGCATTTCCGTCAACTGAGAAGTCTACGATCTGATCCTTAAGTGCATACCAGTTATCGGGAACAAGAATCTGCTTCTCAGGTGTTCCGCCTGACTGAAGAGTCTGAAGAACGCCTTCAACTGTAGGAGCTGCAAGAGGGTTGCACTCGAAGTCTGCTGTGATCTTGCCAGCCTTAACGTCCTCAAGACCTGCTGTACATGCATCGTAAGAGATAAGGATTACGTCGTTGCCAGGACCATATGTAACACCAGCGTTATCCATAGCTGTCATAGCACCGAATGCTTCGTTATCGTTCTCACATACTACTACGTTGAACTTGCCTGCATATGACTTACAGAAGCTCTCCATAACTTCCTGTCCGCCTGCCTCTGTGAAATCACCGGTCTGCTTGTCAAGAACTGTCCAACCTTCTCTGTCAGCAACTTCCTGGAATCCATCTGTACGTCCGATCTGAGCTGAAGAACCGATTGTTCCCTGGATGATAAGAGCGTTGATCTCTGTGATGCCCTGAGCTGCTGCATAAGCCTTAAGCCACTCAGCTGCTGCCTTACCTTCTGTAAGGAAGTCAGAACCAACCCATGATACATACTTGTCAGAGTCGTCGATAGTTCTGTCGATAACGATTACAGGAATACCAGCGTCTTCGCACTCTGTAAGAACTGTATCCCAACCTGTTGCGATGATAGGGTCGATGATGATGTAGTCAACGCCCTGCTCGATGAAGGAACGAACTGCTTCCTTCTGAGCTGCTTCATCATTGTCACAGTCTACGAAGCTGAGGTCATATCCGTTCTCTGTTGAGAAAACGTCCTGACAAGACTTTGTAGAAGCTGTACGCCAGTCACTCTCATGTCCAACCTGAGCGAAACCAACTTTGATGAGTCCGCCTGCATCCTCTGCAGGAGCTGCTTCTTCTTCAGCAGGAGCCGCTTCTTCTTCAGCAGGAGCTGCTTCTTCTGTTGCTGCGGGCTCAGCTGCGGGTGCCGGAGCGGGTGCAGCTGCTGCACATGCCGTAAGGGCAACCATTGCTGCTGCCATGATAGCTGCTAAAACTTTCTTTCTCATTTGTTTTCCTCCCTGGAATATTTTGTGGCAAAGAGCCTATCCCTCTGCCCGACGATAACAATATTAAAATCTCCGGAAACAAAAAACCATGAACATAAATACGTCCATGGTTGAATTTTTTATTGAGCTGTTTTTCTTAAGTTTGATTTTTTATGCGGGAGGTTGATTTTTTTACACGCGCTTCGGCAACAATATATTGCATGTGCTCCCCTCGTTATATACACTATGTAGTGTTATGCCGTATTTATCGCCGAATTTGAGCTTGATTCTCTCATTGACGTTATACAGTCCGTATATGGCATTATCGGACGGCTGGTCACCATTGAGACCGGATGTAACTTCATGAAGACGTTCAGGCGTCATCCCGATTCCGTTATCTGAAACGCTTATGATGATATCATCGCCCTCATCCCTTGCCGAAACAACGATCCTGCCGCCGCCGCGCTTATTCTTTATGCCGTGGTACAGGGCATTCTCTATGAGCGGCTGTATCGTTATCTTCGGTATCGTATATTCGCTGTACTGTTCACTGACATCGATCTCATAGTCAAGAATGTCCTGATACCTGAACTGCTGTATCTCGAGATAGCTCTTTGCATGCACGAGCTCGTCCCTTATTGTTATTATGTCCTTTCCTCTCGAAAGCGATGTCCTGAAGAACGCCGAAAGGCTCTTTACCATATCAACGACCTTCTTCTGGTCGCCGCCCTCAGCCAGCCATATTATCGTATCAAGCGTATTATATAGGAAGTGCGGATTTATCTGCGACTGAAGAAGCTCAAGCTCGGCCTCCCTTATCCTTATCTGCTCTTTCGTTATCTGCGAAAGCAGCACGTTTATCTGCTCGATCATCTCGTTCATTGACACTGAAAGAACACCGATCTCATCATGCGAATCATTGACGCTCCGTGCCGTAAGGTCCCCTCTCGAAACGCGGTCAGTAACGTCGACAAGATCCTTGATAGGCTTCGTGAAGCTTCCCGGCAGGTATATCGAGAAAGCTATGACCATCAGAGTCATGAAAGCGAACGATATCATGCTTCCGGTCATCGCCCGGGAATACATCCTGTCCATTTCCGCTTTTTCGTTCTGCATATATCTTATCTCGTAGAAAACGTACTGAAATATCTCTTCCTTGATGAGGGCGGTAACGATCTGTACGTCATTCTCCCATATCTCGATGTTCGCGTCATATTCGGCATCCGATACGAGGTTCCTCTCGATCCTGTTCTCGTACTTTCTGAGGTTCTTGAGATATTTCTTGACACCCTTCAGCCTTTCGAGGTTGTCCCCGTCAGGCGTGATGTCGATAAGGCCGTCAACAACTTTGTCCGCCTCATCGATCATTTCCTTCAGAGGTGATTCGTCAACAGTCTTGTTTCCTACTATAAGAAGATATGTCTCATAGTCGAAGTCTTTTTTGAAGTCAAGGGAAAAATCGCCTGCGAGAACCGCAGAGCTTATCATGTCGCTGTATTTCTGCGACGAGCTTCGCATCAGATAGAAACTTACAATAAGAAGAAGAACGAGCGGAATGACCAGAATAAGATACGATATACGTATCTTAGTCGCAAGAGAGGTATTCCTGAAATACTCTCTTATCTTCTTCATCCTTCCTCCTCGTCGTTTTCACGGCCGCCGCGGTATTTGGTCGGAGTCATCCCGACGGTCTTCTTGAACATGTATGAGAAATAATGCGGATCCTTATATCCTACCGCTTCGCTTATCTCGCTCGAACGCAGGCTCGTGCACTTAAGCATCTCCTTAGCCTTGTTCATCCTGTATTCAGTAAGGTATTTTATGAACGTCTGGCCCGTCTGCTGCGAAAAGATCGTGCTCAGGTGATTAGGCGATACATTGACGTGGCTTGCGAGCAGATTCAGCGAAAGGTCCTCGTCCGTATAATTCTCTTCTATATACTTAACAGCCTCATCAACTATCTCCATATAGCGGTTGGTGGCAACCGAATCGCGGCGCTGTATCGCTTCGCCGATTATTTCTGTGATGTACCCCCTTACGGTCTCGACATTTTCAAGAACTTCCTTAGTAACTTCCCTGATCGCATCCGTCTGCTTCTTGCGGGACAGTTCCTCAACAAATCCCGATACTGCGAAGTAAACATCCATAGCGATGTACTGTCTGAAAATGTATGACTTGAAGGCATCCTCTCCGACGCTTTTTATGAACTCGCTGACATAGAAAGGAATCTCGTCGCGGTTGCCGAGCTTGAGGAATTTGTTCACGTTGCTCTTATCTATCCTCTGAGCGTCTATTGTGCTCATATCAAAGCTTTCGTCGGCTCTCTCCCTCGGCCCCAGCTGACCTGCCTCAAAGAAACCGTTCTCTGTAACGAAGAACCTGTTAGCAAGCGCACGCCCTGCCTCCTCATAAGACTCGTTAAGTCTTGAAAGCCGGTTGACGCTTCCGCCTATTCCGCCGCAGTATCTAACATGGCTATAATCGGAAAGGACTTCCTCGAATCTTGCTATGAGCTCTGCCTGCTTTTCCTCGAGCGTCTCTTTTGAATCTCCCATAAGAAGTATCGCCTTGCCCTCGAGGTCTCGGTCGAAGCTGATGCAGCCCATCTCTTCGATTATCTCATTGATCCTTCCGTCGATCGTTACTGAACTTTTTGAATATTCCTCGATCTCATGATGTTCCGATTTCGTAAAAAGAAGCAGTATGCCGTACCACATCGCAGAAAGATCCATACCGAGCTTTCCGGCTCTGTCAAGCAGCTCGGTGACTGAAAGGCTTCCTGAGACGAGATAGTTGAAAAGCTCGCTTCTCTCCCGTCTGTCGTTCTCCTCCATTTCTTTTCGGAACTGTTCGCGCAGAGCGCTCTCTTCCTTGCTCTTTATGATTTTCTCCCTGAGGGTATCGAGCTCTCGCAGAAGATCGTCGCCGGAGATCGGCTTCGTCAGATACTGAGCGACTCCAATAGAAATGGCCTGCTTGGCATAATCGAATTCCTCGTACCCGGACAGGATCACTATTTCCGAATACGGAAGTTCTTTTCTTATAATGCGCGAAAGCTCAAGCCCGTCCATGAACGGCATCTTAATGTCCGTTATCACGACATCGGGTTTAAGCTTTCTTATCAAAGGAAGGGCAAGCTCGCCATCGGAAGCTTCCCCTATGAATTCATAGCCGTTGCCGGCCCAGTCTATATTGTTTTTGATGCCTTCGCGCACGACGAATTCATCTTCGCACAAGAATACTTTTATCATTGCCAGTCCATGCTTTATTTATGATCGTGCGACAGTCCTTCCTGCAGATGCTCCATGCCCATGGACAGTATCGTGCTGACATGATCATCCGCAAGGCTGTAGAAAATCTGCCTGCCGTCCCTGCGGTTTTTTACGAGCTTACTCATCTTGAGTATCTTGAGCTGATGCGATACCGCAGACTGAGTCATGTCAAGATCATCCGCGAGATCCTGAACGCAGTATTCATTCTCAAGAAGCTTGTACAGTATTCTGATCCTCGAACTGTCCCCGAAAACCTTGAAAAGTTCGGCGAGCCCGCCCCATAAATCCGCATTGTCCATTGCATTTCTCCGTAACAGCCGCTTTTAAGATTATATAGTCTGACAGTGATAAAAGCAAACAAAATATGGCCTATTCCGGCTTAAGAGTCCTGATCGCGTTCAGCACCGCGAGCACCATCACTCCGACATCCGCGAAAATAGCAAGCCACATATTCGCGATGCCGAAAGCTGAAAGAATAAGGCAGATAACCTTGACGCCGATCGCGAAATAAATATTCTCGTATACGATCCTCATGCACTTCCTGCCGATCTTTATCGCCTTTACTATTCCGGCAGGATCGTCATCCATCAGAACTACATCGGCAGCTTCGATCGCCGCATCGCTTCCGAGCGCGCCCATGGCGATCCCTATGTCCGCTCTCGTAAGAACAGGAGCATCATTTATGCCGTCACCGACGAAAAGGACGCATCCCTTTTCCTGCCTGCTGGACAGTATATCCTCAACGATGCTGACTTTATCCTGCGGCATGAGCCCGGCATGGAACTCGCTGATATCAAGCGTTTTTGCAACATTCTCGGCAACCTCGGCCGAATCGCCCGTCAGCATTATTGTCTTTGCGATCCCCAAGTTATGTAAACCTTTGACCGCTTCTGCAGAATTTTCCTTTATGACATCTGAAATATGAATATGTCCGGCATATTCGCCGTCAACGGCGATATGCACTATCGTGCCCCCGTCCTTGCAGTCCGAACTGGCTATGCCGTTCGCCTTCATGAGCTTCTCATTTCCGACAAGAACGCTTCTTCCGGATACCGTTGCGCTTACGCCTTCTCCGGCCTTCTCTTTAACATCAGCTATCCTGCTCCTGTCGATATCGTGACCGTAAGCGGCAATTATCGACCTGCTTATCGGGTGAGTGCTGAAATCCTCCGCATATGCGGCATATTCAAGAAGCGTATCTTCGTCGATCCTGTCTTTATGTATCGCCACGACCTCGAACACTCCTTTAGTGAGCGTACCGGTCTTATCAAAAATGACGGTTCCTGCTTTCGAGAGCGCTTCGATGTAATTCGATCCCTTGACAAGCACTCCTGCGCGGGAAGCTCCGCCTATCCCGGCGAAAAATCCGAGCGGGATGCTGATAACGAGCGCGCACGGGCAGCTTATTACGAGAAACGTCAGCGCCCTGTAGATATATTCAGAAAAGAGCGCCGGATTTCCCATGATCAGGTTGATCACAGGCGGGAGAACGGCTATCGCAAGTGCAAGGCCGCATACAGCCGGCGTATAATATCTTGCGAATTTCGAGATGAAATTCTCTGATCTTGATTTTCTCGAGCTTGCATTCTCAACGAGCTCGAGTATTCTGGAAACAGTCGATTCCCCGAATTCCTTCGAAGTCCTTATATTGATGGCACCGCTTAAGTTTATGCATCCGCTTATAACCTCGTCGCCGCATCTAACTGTCCGCGGTACGGACTCACCGGTAAGCGCGCTGGTATCGACCGATGAATCACCGGATATAACCGTACCGTCAAGCGGTATCTTCTCTCCGGGGATGACAGTGATAACGCTGCCTGCCGGCACTTCATCGGGACTGACTTTCTTCAGAACCTCGCAGCCGTCCTCTTCGGTCACGAGATTCGCGCTGTCAGGTCTTATATCCATCAGCGCGGCAATATTGCGTCTGCTCTTTCCTACGGCATAAGACTGGAAAAGCTCGCCGGTCTGGTAGAACAGCATTACTGCGACTCCTTCCCGGTATTCTCCGAGCGCCATAGCTCCGACGGTCGCAACGGCCATAAGGAAATTCTCGTCCATCACCTGTCCCTTTGTTATGCCCTTTACGGCCTTCTTCAGTATGTCATAGCCTATTATCAGGTAGGGAATGAGATAGAGAGCGAAAAGAACATATTCTGCCGCGCCCGCTCCGATATGAGATGCGGCAAAGGCTTCAACAGCTCCTGATGCAATCGACAAGGCGACGGTAACGGCTGCAGATACGATTATCCTTATGAGTACTTTCTTCTGTTTCCGGTTCATTTGTCCTATCTCCCTTGGAAAACGATCATTTTCGGTGATGGTCAGATGAAAATCTCGCAGTCATCCTCAACCTTCTTGCAGTTCTTCAGCACGGCCTGCATTACGCTCTTCTCATCGGCGCCTTCCTCGAACTCAACGTTCATCTTAAGAGCCATGAAATTGACAGTGCAGTCCTTCACTCCGTCGGTGTCCTTTGCGGCCTGCTCCATTTTGTTCGCGCAGTTTGCACAGTCAACTTCTATTCCGTATGTTTTTGTCATGATCATATCTCCTTTTTATTTTTATATATGAACATTTATTCATATATTTGATTATATTATACACCTGCCGAAGCAGGTGTCAATATGTTTTCATATTTTTTCAGCTGCCGTAAATATCCCGGCAGACCGTCAGCGCTATACGCTCTTTCAGCGTTCTGAAGGCACTGGTACGCCGAGCTTGCTGCATGTCATATCTATCTGCTCTACGAGCTCGCCGTCGGTGAGCACCGTCACGCGCCCTTCGTCATACTGCTCGTCGACCCACTTCTTGAGCTCTATGATCAGATCGTCATTTTTCGAATAATGCTTATCCTCGCTGAGCTTGTAGTATGTATTTATCCAATGTGCTATCCCGGCAAGACCTGACGTGTTCGAAACTGCGCACAGAACCGGCCTGTTCAGGAATTTTTCCGTATCGAATATGTTGTATATCTCCTCGTTCTTAAGAAGCCCGTCCGCGTGGATCCCGGCTCTCGTAACGTTGAAATTCTTTCCGACGAAAGGAGTGCGGGGAGGAATCTCGTAACCGATCTCCTTCTCGTAATACTCGGCCAGCTCGGTGATGACTCTCGTGTCCATTCCGTTCAGCGTTCCGCGCAGCTGCGCATACTCGAACACCATCGCCTCGAGCGGAGTATTTCCGGTACGTTCGCCGATTCCGAAAAGCGATGTGTTGACACCGCAGCAGCCGTACAGCCATGCCGTCGTCGAATTCGATACCGCTTTGTAAAAATCATTGTGGCCGTGCCATTCGATGAGCTCGCACGGAACTCCGGCATGCGTATGTATCGCATAGATTATTCCCTGCACGCTTCTCGGTATAACAGCACCGGGATAGTTGACGCCGTAACCCATCGTATCGCATGCCCTGACTTTGATCGGTATCTTGTACTCTTCCATGAGCTTCATGAGCTCAAGACAGAACGGAACAACGTATCCGTATATGTCCGCCCTTGTGATGTCCTCGAGATGGCATCTTACCGAAATACCTTCCTCAAGGCAGTCACGCACGACGCTTAAATAGTGGTCCATTGCCTGCTTTCTTGTCATCTTAAGCTTCAGGAAGATATGATAGTCGCTGCAGCTGACGAGTATTCCGGTCTCGGGCATCCCGAGTTCCTTGACGAGCTTGAAATCCTCTTTGCTCGCCCTTATCCAGCTCGTGACCTCCGGATACTTGTATCCCCTTTCCATGCACTTCATGACAGCATCCCTGTCCTTCTTCGAATAAAGGAAGAATTCGCTCGCGCGTATCATGCCGTTCGGTCCGCCGAGGCGGTGAAGGTAATCGTATATAGTGACTATCTGCTCTGTCGTATAAGGTGCTCTCGACTGCTGTCCGTCACGGAAAGTCGTATCGGTTATCCATATATCCTTCGGCATGTTATGAGGAACGATCCTGTCATTGAAAGGAATCTTCGGAACTTCCGAGTACGGGAACATATTCCTGAAGACGTTGGGTTTTGCAACGTCATCAAGAATGTACATATGCTCCTCGATCTGAAGAAGGTTGTTACCTTCATTCATCGTCACGGGACGGTTCTCAAAGCACTCTGCATCATTCTGGCTCATTTTGAATTCATCACTCATCTCATTGCTCCTTGCGCATCGATCCTGATGCGTCTCATCTCATCTTCCATTATGTCATAGGCGCTGCAGACACTGTAGCTGTAAATGCTGTCACCCTCGTATTCTTTCAGGTAATATGTTTCATCAAAACCGGAAAGCTTTATGCTTCCGTATGTATTTCCATTAGCATCCATTACGGAAAAATCGCTGAACTCATGCCGTATTCCTTCTCCGCAGCATTTCACTGCGCTTTCTTTCAGCGTCCACATGCGGGTGAATTCGGCATTCTGCTCTTCCGTATCCGATATTTTTTTCAGTCTTTCGTATTCCTCTGCCGAAAAAAAACGCTCCGCGATCTTTATCGTATCCTTCCTTTTCCTCTCGACATCACATCCGACGTTCATCGGGGAGAGCGCAACCGCAACCCTTTCGCCTGAATGCGAAATATTGAAGCATACCGGGATGTTTTCAAAGTATGGTTTTCCGTCTTCGGATACTTTGATCGGAAGCGGACCGGAAGGTACGGTAAATATTCCATCAAGATCTTTTGCAAGTTCACGGACTGCATGGGTAAGAAGCGCATAAGAGATGATGCAGCACTTCCTTCCGCTCTCATGCCTGAACCTGTCCGCCCTGGCCTTCCGATCTTCCGGCATCTTTTCATACCACTTCGCAAGGAAACTTTCCGGCGCATCAAGCGCCAGAGCATACATACGTACCGCGAAAAGGCAGATTCTGTCGTTACCGTCTTTACACATACCGCATAACATATTACCACACCGTGCCATATCGCGCAAACTCTGCAGGGTCATGATTTTCTCCGGAAGGCTCGCCGACAGAAAACGCCCCGGCGACCGGCCGGAGCGCTGTTAATCCATTTATCTGATCCATCTACCAGATTCTGTATCTGCCGCTTAAGATCATGAATGAGAACATGTAAAGGCAGTTGTCGTAGTAGCGTCTGTTGCCCGTGCGAAGCGGCGTTTCCCAGAATCGTTTAAGCGCCTGCAGAGCATTTTCTGCATCTTTAGTGCCGCTCTCTTCAATAAGCACGGAAGCCGTAGCATTTGTAGCTATAACGGCCAGGGGATGAAGCGCGTCCTCTTCCCTTATGGTTCCGTCCCAGTCAAGCACCTTGTCCCATCGGGCCGCGCCTACGCTTTCAGTCATGCACCTTAAGAACTTTTTGCCTTCTTCCTCCTGCCAGCTATCTCTTCCGAACCAGATATGATCAAGCGCTATGTTCATGATCGTGCGGTAAGCATCGGAATAATACCAGTCATGCTTTCCCCATTTTTCGGCGCCCTGTTCGTACGGCGTGCCGTCATAATATGAATACTCGCTGCAAAGTCCCGAAATCTCATGGCATGCCTTATGCCAGAAACTACGGCTTGCAGAAGCTGCATTGGCATAAAACGTGCGGTCCATGGGATATGCCCATTTCGAGAACAGTTCGTAAAAATGCGGAAGATGGTATGACGGATCCGTGAAATCGACCTCGGGAATGAACCTGATCAGATAATTATCCCGATCAAACATCCCCCGGCCTCTTTCGCCTTCGCCCTCTCTTATCATGCTGTGAAGGAGCTCGCAGGCTTCCCGGCTATAATTGAAAATCCCTTCGCCGTCACCCCAGCGGTGCGAAGCGAACAGGAGCGCCATGGCAAAGTATTCCTCTCCGTCGGGAGCCGGACCGTCCGAATTCCTGCTGCCGTCCAGAGCGTTAGACCAGCAGAAGAACCCTGCATGTCTGCCGGACTCCATGTACATATAGGTCCTGGCCCACTTCCATATACGGTCGAACTCCTCTTTATGATTCAGCTGCACGCACATCATCATTCCGTATGACATGCCCTCAGTTCTTGCATCAATGTTGCCGGTATCGACGATATAACCCATATCATCGCCGACCGGATGATATATCCTCTCGTCCTCAGAGCCATAGAAAAGCGTTCTGAAGATTTCCTCCAGCCTCTTGTCGGTCTCCTCGGGAGAATATCCCGCTTTTTCGAAAAAATTGATATATATTCCGTTCAGACTTGAACCTGTCATTCCTTAACACCGCCGATGGTAAGGCCGGTAACGAAGTATCTCTGAAGGAAAGGATACAGGCAGACGATAGGAAGCATCGTAACTACCGTTGCCGCGGCCCTTATTGTGACCGGCGTGATCGTCGCCGCACCGTTCTTTGCGTTCTCTGCGCTTCCGCTCTGCTGCATGACTGACGAAAGCAGTTTCATAAGCTCGTACTGAAGAGTCGTATACTCAGTCTTCATACGGTTGTAGAGCATCGCATCGAACCATGAGTTCCACTGCCATACAGCTATGAACAATGCAACTGTAGCGTAAACCGGTTTGCACAGCGGGGAAATAATCCTCGCGAAAATCGTCCAGTATCCTGCTCCGTCAAGCTGCGCGGATTCCTCAAGACTTTCAGGTATGCCTTCCATGTACGTTCTCATCACAAGCATGTTGAAAGCGCTTATCATACCGGGTATCCAATAAACATGGAACGTTCCGGTAAGTCCGAGATTCTTGTAAAGGAGGAATATCGGAATCATTCCGCCGTTAACGTACATCGTGATGACCCAGAAAAGTGAAAGACCTGACTTGAACAGGAATCTCTTACGGCTTACTACGAATGCAAGGAGAGCATTAGCGATAAGCGAAGTTACCGTTGCAAGGACAGTTCTGCAAACCGTTATCTTTGCTCCCGTCCATATGTTCTGCATTTCCATAACCGTCTTATAGTTCTTCATTGAGAACTTACGCGGGATCAGGTAAATCCCTCCGCGAACCGCATCAATTCCGTCATTGAATGACAGTGCAACCGTGTTTATTACGGGATATAGCGTTACGACCGTGAACGATAACAGGAAAATGATTACGACAACGGTAAGCACCTTATCGCTCGCGGTTCCTCTTATCTTGTAACTTTTATGCGTACTATCTTCTCTCATGATGAATCCCCCTTAGAACAGTCTTTCTTCGCCGTACCGCTTGGATATCTCGTTAGCGATGACTATGAGCAGTATGCTGACCGCACTCTTGAAGAGGCCGGCCGCCGTACCGAGGGAGTAGTCATTCTGAGATATGCCCCATTTCAGCACGTAGATGTCTATCGTCTGTGATACCGACTGTACAAGCCCGTTTCCGAGAAGGTACTGTACTTCGAACCCTGCGTTAAGAACGTTACCTACGTTCATAAGAAGAAGTATCATGAACGTGGGCTTGATGCCCGGAAGCGTTATATATCTTATCTTATGCAATCTGTCTGCGCCATCGATCGATGCGGCCTCATAAAGGTTAGGATCTATCGCCGTTATCGCCGCAAGATAAATGATCGCGTTCCATCCCGTTTCCTTCCAGCACTGTGCGAAAGCGACAATGCCCCAGAAATATTTGGGAAATGCGAAGAAATTGATTGCCTGATTTACGAATCCGAATTTAAGAAGCAGATCGTTTACTATACCGGATGCAGAAAGTGAATCGTGAAGTATACCGGTAACAACGATCCATGAAAGGAAGTGAGGCAGGTATGAGATCGTCTGGATCGGTTTCTTGATCCATGCACGCCTTACCTCGTTAAGAATTATGGCAAAAAGCACTGCCATGATCGTTGTCGAGACGAGATTTATGAGTCCCATCGCGAACGTGTTTCTGATTACTTTTATGAATACATCATCCTCAAAAAGGAATTTAAACTTATCAAGCCCGACGAATTTTGAACCGAGAAGTCCCTTCTTAGGCTTGAAATTTTCAAATGCCATGAGCCAGCCTGTCAGAGGCCAGTAATAAAATATTATTCCGTAAACAACCATGAAGAACGATACGATCATGAGGAATGTCTGCCTCTTCATCTCCTTCAGGCTGAATTTATTGATCTTCTTTTTTGCTGTTTTTGCCTGAGCCATAATAAAACTCCTGTTTAACTTAAGAAAAGGCAGCAACCTCAGTCGCTGTGTTGCTGCCTTATTCTTAATTATATTTCAGAAGGTTTCTCCCGTCTTCAACGGGTCCCTCCTACCTGCATTATTTGAATCCGTCAAGGATATCCTGCATTTCTTTGATGAAGTCTTCAGGCTTGCATGCTTCATATGCTGCCATGTATTCGCCCCAGCCCTTATCAAAGTCTTTAGCCATAACTACCTTAGGAAGCCATTCGTGCTTGCACTCGCCCATCTTCGCCCAAGCTACACCACCGGGTGTCTCTGTTGTGAAGTTGTTTGAGTATGAGTACATCGGGAACCAAGGTCCGTTTGTCTCCTGAACTGATCCGATGAACTGAGGATATGTTGTATATCCGTATGCATCGAAGCAGGCCTTAAGAGGAGCAGCCATGTCAACCATGAACTCCGAAGGCTGTTCTTCGGGCTTGTTAGCGTTCTTGCCGTCATCACTTGTTCCATGCCACTGAGGGAAGTATGAGTACTGGCATCTGTGCTTAGCCTGATATGATGTGTCAGCCCAGTTTATTCTCTGCTCGTCTGTACGATAGTATAAGCCGTTCTCGTCAACATTGTAGTCAACATCCTTTACGCCCCACCATCTGAGATCATGAAGTTCCTGATCCATTGCACAGTCAACGAGGAACTTGAATGCCTTGTCAACGTCTGCACAGTCTTTTGTGATAGCGATACCTGAAGCCTGGTTAACAGTATCATCATATGTATGCCATCTGTTCTCCATGCCTTCCTTTGTTGTAAGGCCGAGAGGAACATAGTTGCAGCCCTTCAGGTCAAGACCTGACTGCTTGAAGGAATCATTAACCGTGTATGCGAAATCCCACCACTGGTCAACCATACCGAGAACGCGGCCTGTTGAAAGCTTAGCGATGTATTCGTCATATGTCTGTGTGAATGACTCGGGATCTACGAAGCCCTTGTTGTATTCTTCATTGAGTTTCTTGAAGTACTGGATAGTATCTTCGCTTGTGTTGTAGTCCTCGATAGTCATGTTTGACTTGTTAACGATAACGGAACCGTCATTGGGATATCCTGCAAGGAACTGTCCTGCATTTTCAAGACAGAAATATCTCCAGTCTTCGCACAGGATCGTGTAAGCGATGTTCTCTGTGCCGTCTTCCATTGTAGGATTCTCAGCGATATACTTCTCCAGAAGATCGAAGTACTGATCCATTGTCTGGATCTTGGGATATCCTGCCCACTCACGAACGCGGACCTGGATCCAGAATGCTTCGTCGTTATGAGTTGTCTGCTTTGTCTCACCCTTTGTGTTACCGAAAGGATTGATCCAGTAGATATGACCGTCGGGCTGACGGAACTTATCCCACTCTTCCTTTGTGAACCACTTGTCTCTGAACTCAGGATACTGATCGATGTAATCATCAAGAGCT